>NZ_LZKV01000221.1:0-80544 GCF_001672995.1 Mycobacterium sp. 1482292.6
CTTCGGCGCGCATCGCGATGACCTCGAGCGGGTCGTCCCAGGCGTGCGCGATGTGCTTGTAGAACTCCTTGTACTCCTCTTCGGAGACCTCTTCTTTGGGCCTGGCCCACAGGGCCTTCATCGAGTTGAGGGTTGTTTCGGTCTCGATGGTGACGGTCTCCTCGCCGCCCTCCTCGCCGGCCGGTTCTCGCCGCTCGACCTGCATGCGGATGGGCCAGGCGATGAAGTCGGAGTACAAGGAGTTCTACAAGCACATCGCGCACGCCTGGGACGACCCGCTCGAGGTCATCGCGATGCGCGCCGAAGGCACCTTCGAGTACCAGGCATTGCTGTTCATCCCGTCGCACGCCCCGTTCGACCTGTTCAACCGCGACGCCCAGACCGGGATCCAGCTCTACGTCAAGCGGGTGTTCATCATGGGCGACTGCGACGAGCTCATGCCCGAATACCTGCGCTTCGTCAAGGGTGTCGTTGACGCCCAGGACATGTCGCTGAACGTGTCCCGCGAAATCCTGCAACAGGATCGGCAGATCAAGGCCATCCGGCGCCGACTGACCAAGAAGGTCCTCGCCACGATCAAGGATCTGCAGTCCGAGCGCCCCGATGACTACCGCACCTTCTGGACCCAATTCGGCAGGGTCGTCAAGGAGGGCCTGCTGTCGGACTTCGACAACCAGGAGACGCTGCTGCAGGTCTCCTCATTCGCCTCGACGCACAGCGAGGAGGAAGCCACCACGCTCGCCCAGTACGTGGAGCGCATGAAGGACGGCCAGACGCAGATCTTCTACGCCACGGGGGAGTCGCGCCAGCAGATCCTGAAGTCGCCGCACCTCGAGGCGTTCAAGGCCAAGGGCTACGAGGTGCTCCTGCTCACCGACCCGGTCGACGAGGTCTGGGTGGGAACCGTGACCGAATTCGACGGCAAGCCGCTGCAGTCGATCGCCAAGGGCGAGGTGGACCTCAGCTCCGACGGCGAGCAGAGCGAGGCCGAGCGCGAAGAGCAGCAAAAGGAGTTCGCCGACCTGCTGACCTGGCTCAAGGACACGCTGTCCGACCACGTCAAGGAAGTTCGGCTGTCGAACCGACTGACGGACTCGCCGGCCTGCCTGATCACCGACGCCTTCGGGATCACACCGGCGCTCGCGCGCATCTACCGCGCGTCCGGACAGGACATTCCGGTGGGCAAGCGGATCCTCGAACTCAATGCCAACCACCCCCTCGTCACCGGCCTGCGCCAAGCGCACCAGGACCGCAGCGACGACCCCTCGGTGGCGGAGACCGCGGAATTGCTCTATGGCACAGCACTTCTCGCCGAGGGTGGTGCGCTCGACGATCCGGCGAGGTTTGCCGAGATCCTCGCCAACCGGCTGGCCCGCACGCTGTAGCCCCGCGCCGGCCGGCCCCAGCGTGCCGGGCCGAATAGGCGATTTCCGGGATTGAAAACCGCCTGGCAGGGATACTTAGATCCCATGCCCGAGTTTCGCGTCATCGACCCGCGTGGCCGGGTCGTCGCGACGAAGAACTTTGCCGACGCGGAGGCCGCGCACGCCTGGTTCGTCGGCTCCGTGGGCGGCGACACCGAGCTGGGTTGGCGCATGGAGGTCAACGACGACGGGCAATGGGCATTCTTCGACGACACCGAAGGGTTCACCGCCCCGGTGAGCCGGCGGCCGACGAAACGCTGACCCCGCGCGGCCGAGGCTGACGAGCCCGCGCGGCGCGGCCCGCGGCGCGACGTACGCTCCCACCATGCACGTCGACGCGATGACGATTCCCCAGCCGCTCGGCCAAATCGGTGAGCTCGCCCGGCGGACCCAAGCCGTCGGGTTCTCCGGTTTGTTGTTCACCGAGACGGGCCGCACCGCGTACCTGAACGCCGCCGTGGCGTCGCAGGCCGCGCCGGACCTGGAGTTGTCGACGGGCGTCGCGGTGGCCTTCCCGCGCAGTCCCTTCGTGACCGCCGCCGCGGCCTGGGAACTGCAGGAAGCCACCAAGGGACGGTTCCGGCTGGGCCTCGGAACGCAGGTGCGCACCCACGTGGTGCGGCGCTATGGCACCGCCTTCGAACGGCCCGGGCCCCGGCTGCGCGACTACCTGCTGGCCGTCAAGGCGTGTTTCAAGGCGTTTCGTTCCGGGACGCTCGACCACCACGGCGACTTCTACGATCTCGACTTCATCACCCCGCAGTGGAGCCCGGGGCCCATCGACGCTCCCGACCCCAAAGTCGATATCGCAGCGGTCAATCCGTGGATGCTGCGGATGGCGGGAGAAGTGGCCGACGGGGTGCACGTCCACCCGATCGGCGAACCGGGTTACCTGGCCCGCCACGTTCTGCCGACGGTCGGCGAAGGCGCGCAGAAAGCGGGCCGTTCACCGTCGGACATCGCGATCATCGTGCCCGTCATGACGATCGTCGGGGATACCGACGAGGAGCGGGACCGGCAGCGCGAAGTCGTGCGTGCCAGCATGGCCTTCTACGGGAGCACGCCCAACTACGCATTCATCTGGGACGAGGCGGGTTTCGATGGCACGACCGCCCGGATCCGGGAAAAGCAGAAGGCCGGCGACTTCGCCGGCATGGCGGCCCAGGTCAGCGATGATCACATCGCTGTCTTCGCCACCGAGTCGACCTGGGACGGGTTGGCCGACGCGTTGACGGCGAAGTACGCAGGAACCGCAACGCGATTGGTGATGTACAACTCCGTCGCTGACCAGGAGCGCTTCGAGCGCTACGGCGAGGTGGCCCGCCGGATCCAAGCGGTCAGCGACCGAGCTGGATCGCTTTGACCACCAGAAGCAACGCCCCGACGACCAGATAGGCCCGCAGGGCGATCATCGCAAGCCGGGTTCCGGGGGACCAGGTGACAGGTTCGAGCAGGGCCAGCGGCGGCATGCGCCAGGTGTTGCGATCGACGCCGCGGCCCGGAAGTTGTGGCCGGGGCCGTGCGGGCTGACGGCGGGCCAGCCAGCGCAGCACCGGTGCCGCGGCCGCCGCGAGGATGACCAGCCCAAGGGTCAGATAGCCCGCGACGGCGACGACATCGAGGCCGGGAAACAGCGTGGTGGCCATCAGGATTCCGGACAACAGCAGCAGAACGCCGACGATCAGCCCGGCGACCCAGTTCAGCCAAGCGCGATTGACCCACGGCCCCAACACTTCTCGGTCATTGCACAACAACAGCAGAAACACGCTGGCGCTGGGCAGCAGCAAGCCCGCGAGGGCCTGGACGGCGGTGGTGATCAACCCGAGCGGGGCACCCGGAATCAGCACGATGGCCGCGGCCAGGACCACCATCGCGGTATAGGACAGGTAGAACTGCTTGGCATCGGCGAAGCCGCGGTGCAGCGAGTGCTTCAGCCCGAACACGTCGCCGAAGGCATAGCTGGTGGCCAGGGTCACCGCGGCGGCCCCGATGATCGAGGCGTCCATCAGAACGATGGCAAAGATCGACCCGAGGACCGGGCGGTGCTCGCCCAGCAGATGCGCCGTCGCACCGGCGTCGGTGAAACCGCCAAAGGTGTTGGTAGAGCGGGCCGCCCACTCGCCGGTCATCATCAGAGCGGCGGCGCCGACCACCACCACGAAGGCGCCCAGCACGGTGTCCGCGCGTTCGTAGCCCATGAACCGGGGCGTGATGCGCTTGTCGACGACGTTGGACTGCTGAAAGAACAACTGCCACGGCGCCACAGTGGTGCCGACGATGGCGATGATCAGCAGCACGGCATCCGAGCTGATTCCGCCCGCAATGCCGGGCACGACAAACGACTTCGCCGCGTGTCCCCACTGCGGATGTGACATCAGCAGCATCGGGATCTGCAGCAGCGTGACCGCGATGAAAATGAACATGGCCCGCTCCCATCGACGGAAGCTGCCGCTGGCCATGATCGCCACCAACGCCACCGCCGAGATCGGGACCACAATGTATTTGGAGACGCCGATGTACTCGGCGGCCAGGCTGACGCCGATGAACTCCGTGACGATCGTCAGGAAGTTGAGCAAGAACAGGTCGCCGACGGAAAACCAGCCCCAGCCGCGGCCGAAGCGTTCGTTGATCAGCCGGGCGTGCCCGACCCCGGTGACCGCGCCGAGCCGGACCACCATTTCCTGGTTGACGATGAGCACGGGGATCAGCAGCAGCAATACCCACAGCAGTGAGTAGCCGTAGTCCTGGCCGGCCTGGGCGTAGGTGGCCACCCCGCCCGCGTCGTTGTCGCCGACCATCACGATGATTCCGGGCCCGACGATCGCGAGCAGGGTCAGCAGCCGCGTTTTCCAGGTGCGGGCGTGCTCGGTT
Source organism: Mycobacterium sp. 1482292.6 (assembly GCF_001672995.1). Classification (NCBI taxonomy): domain Bacteria; kingdom Bacillati; phylum Actinomycetota; class Actinomycetes; order Mycobacteriales; family Mycobacteriaceae; genus Mycobacterium; species Mycobacterium sp. 1482292.6. The sequence goes on from NZ_LZKV01000221.1 coordinate 4,296, forward strand.
TCCCCCACGCTGATGCGCCCGAACGCACCCTCGATGTCACCCAGATGCGCGCTGTCCAGCACCGCGGTGCGCCGGGCATGCGCGGGCTCGGGGCGTTGCGCTGCCTGCGCGTCGGCCCGGGTGGCGTCCTGTTCGCCGGAGCTCACTGCGCGCTTCCTCCCCTCGGCGGCGTGTCACGGTCGTCGGCGGTGGTCTCGCGGATCGGGCGCGGCGCGGGCTCGCGGCGGCGCCAGTCTTCGGGGATGGTCGCCTCCAGCACGTCGTCAACGGTCACCACCCCGAGCAGCCGATCCTGCTCGTCGACGACGGGGATGGAGTAGAGATTGAAATCCGCCATCAGCAGCGCGATGTCGGTCAGGTCGGCGTCGGCGTTGACCCGCACCGGATCGGAATCCATCAGGGCCGCAAGGGATTCGGCGGGATCGACCTGCAACAGGTTGATGACCGAGACGACACCGTCGAGTCGTTTGTCCTCATCGAGCACATGCACCTTGATGAGCGCTTCCGGTTGGATGCTGCGCGACGCGGCGATCAACGCCAACGCCTCGCCCGCGGTGGCGGTGGCCGAACAGGTCACCGAGTCGACATTCATCAGCCCGCCCGCGCTTTCGGGGTTGAACCCCATCAGCGTGATGACCTTGGTGCGCTGCGGGCCGGGCATCAACTCGAGCACACGCCGGCGCCGCGACTGGCGCAGGTCGGCGATCGCGTCGGCGGCATCGTCGGCGCGCATCCGGCCCAGCAGCGCGGCGACCTCGTTGTCCGGCATGCCGTCGAGCAGCCGACTGGCCTTTTCCGGATCCAGCTCCTCGAAGACGTCTGCCTCCAGCTCCGGGTCGCTGTGCACCCGATCGAGGATCTCGCCGCCCTCGGCCTTGTCCGCTTCCTCGAGAAGATCGGCGATCTCGGCGGCCTTGAGGTCGCCGAACCGGTCCGACAGTCGCCGCACGGCATCCGAGCGTGCGTGGCCGATCAGCGGCTCGAACGCCTTCCAATCGCGAGACGCGTGCCCGCCCGAGTGCTTGATCAGCCCGAACAACCGCGGCGGACGGCGGGTGTCCAGGCGGGTGACCATCCAGCCCTGGCCGGCCTGCTCCAGCTCGATGTCGTAGGCACGCACCAACTCGACGGTGGCCACGTCGATCAGCCGGTGGCCCAACACATCGGTGCGCAACAGCACCTCACCCTCGCGGCGTTCGAACCCGCGAAGGTCAACCTTGTTCTTGGTCAACAGAACTCGATCCGTGGAGTATGCGTCGATGGATTTGTCACCGATGAAGACGCGGCGCCCGCCGACCCCGGCCACGATCCCCGCCACCAGCGGATACTCCTCGGCTCCCCGCAGCCGCACGATCACGTCCTCGACCCGGCCCACCGTTTCCCCGGAGCGGGCCAGCACGGGGGCGCGCAACAGCTGAGAGAGGTGGATGACTGGCTGCCCGGCGCGTGGCTTGGACGCCTTTTCCGATGTGCCCACGTATCCCTCCTCAAGGCGGTACGACCTAACCCGCGGACAACCTACCTCGGGAACCACTCAGTGCGGTGCCATGTACGGCTTCAGATCGGATCACTGGCGCGCAAGCATTATCGGGTGACCGATTCGGCCGCCAGAGCGTACGCCCTCGTCATCGCGGGCTACTACCGCCAATAGGTAAACAGCAGAAGGCCATTCGGATTCGGCGACCCTTACTGGCGGCTATTGCTTGTCGACTTTTTCCGCGATTTGATTGGCGATGCTGACGCCCGCGTCCCCGACGTCCTTGCGGCACGCATCGACGTCGATGACGACGTTGTTGCGAACGGTCAGCGCCCGCTGGCAGGGCATGGTCACGCTGTTGCCGTTCGAGGAGATGGTGATGGTCACCGGAGCGCTCAACACTCCGTTGGCGTTGGACACCTGGCCCACCTTCCACTGAAGTTCCGGCTTACCGTCCGCGGCCGGAACGGTGTCCTGGCGGTTGGCGCAGGCGGGCCAGCGCTGAGTCGACGTCGTGAAGAACGCGCTCGCCTGCTCGGGCGACGCAAACAGCACCACAAATTGGTATACGTCAGGGCTTTCCAGCTGATCGGCCCCCGCGGGAGCCGGCGCCTGGTCGTGGTAGCCGTACACCGCGGTGCTTCCGCTGTCGGCGTAGACCGACGCCAACGCCGCGTGAGTGCTGTATCGGCATTCGGCGGGAAATGTGTAGTCCGAGCGCTGCACCGGGTCTTCCACCAACTTGGTGACCGGTGGGTCGCTCGTCGTCCCGGTGACGCCCAGCACGGTACCGATATCGTTCGGCGAGAGCATCAGGTCGGGCAGTCCGGCCTGCGCCAGGGGAGTCTTCGGCGCAGCCGTCGTGCTGGTGGTCGACGACGAAGCGGCGCCTCCGGCGTTGTCGCCACCGCACCCGGCGATCAGTATTGCGGCGGCGGCAATGGCAACTGCAGCGGTCAGCTGGCTCCTCATGCGCATGGAGCCTACGACAGCGGGGCGGCGTCGCATGTGGATTTGCCGCATATGCGCTCGCGTGCAGGCTCTTACGGCAGCGACGGCCGTTGCGCGCGAAGTCGGCGTCAGAGGCTATGTTCGCTGAATGTCCGCAGTCGAATTCACCTCGGTATCGCCAATCGTCCCCGTCCGAGACCTGGACGTCGCGCTCGACCGGTACCGCCGGCTCGGTTTCGACGCCCGCGCGTACAAGGGCCCGGACCGCTACGGATTCGCCGATCGCGGGTCGGTGTCGATCCACCTGACCGAGTGGGCCGAGCACGACCCCTTGCGCACCGCCGCCAGCGTGTACTTCTACGTCAGCGACGCCGATGCCCTCTACGCCCAGTGGGCAGCACTGGAGAACCTCGGCGGTCGCCTGATCGCCCCGCAGGACACACCGTACGGCCTGCGCGAATTCGCCTACGTCGATCCCGACGGCACCGCCCACCGGGTCGGTTCACCCCTGAGCCGACCTCAGGCTGATTCTGTTGCGCGAGAGGGCGTTTCGTCAGGCGACGGGGTGTAGCTGGCCTGGCTGCGGGCCAGCGCCACCGTCGCTGCCCCCATCAGCGCAACCGATAAACCCAAGGCCACCCAGCCGACGTCGTTGGTGCGCAGCGTCTCACCCAGCACGGTGACACCCAGCGCCGATCCGACGATCGGCTCGGCGACGGTGACCGCCGGCAGCGACGCGGTGAGCGGGCCGGCCCGAAACGCCGACTGCTCCCAAGCGGTGGCGGCGATCGCCAGCACCACCCACACGTACAACTCGGGCGTCCGCAACAGCGCCGGGATACCGCGGTCGAGCTGGTCGACCACGCCCTTGGTCAACACCGAAAACAGCCCCCACAGCGCGCCGGACATCAGGCCCAGCAACAGTGCGCCGACCGAACCCGGGAACACGCGCGCGCCGATCACGCACAGGGCCAGCGCCGGACCCATGACCAACGCCACGACGGTCCACGTGTGAACCGACCCGCGCGGGGTGCCCTGCTGAGGGTCGCCGACCGTCACCACCACCGCGACGGCGACGGCGAGCAGAACCGCCCAAATCCCTTGCCGCCGTGTGATTCGGCGATGTGCCACCCGTGCGCTGATGAGCAACGCGAACAACAGCGAGGTCACCAACAGCGCCTGCACCAGCACCACCGAACCCAGGCCCAGGGCGGCGGCCTGGAAGCCGAACCCGGCCGCGGCCACCAGGCTGCCCGTCCACCACTGCCGGTCGCGCAGCAGCCGGCGAAACAGGGCGACGGTGCCGACCGGTTTGTCGGTGACTTGCTGTGCGGAGCGCTGCTGGACGACATCCCCGGCGCCGACCATCAGGGCGGCCGCGACCGCGAGCAATGCCGCGATGCCCGTCTTGCTCACGCCGGCCTCCTAACCACTATGGCGGGCCATCCCACTTGTCGCACAATCAAATTCGCATGCAGGGCTGGCCTACGCGGTGCGTCAGCTGTCGCGCCGGATCTTGAGCGCGGTGGTGATCATCGGAATCTGCATCGGCAGCCGGGCCAGGGCGACCAGGCGCATCGGCCACGGCTTGCCCCACCACAGCCGGCACATGTTGACGTTGCCCGGAAAGACCCCGACGAACAACGCCACGGCGGCCAGCGCTGCGGACCGCCGGGTGCTCCGCGGCACCAGCAGCGCCCCGATCGCCAGCTCGGCCACGCCCGACGCGTAGGTATAGAGCCGCGGGCTACCCGGCAGCTCGACCGGAATGATGGAGTCGAAGGGTTTTGGCGCGACGAAGTGCAGGGTGCCGATGCCGAGCAGCATCGCCGCGACACGGTAGGCGAGTTGCTGGGTGGCGTCGCGACCGGCGTGGGGGAGGGTTGTCATGGAGCCATTGTGCCCATAGCGGCGGTGGCTTACCCGCGGTCGGCGTCGGTGAAGCGGATGACGCCACGGATGTTGCGGCCCTCGAGCATGTCGCGATAGCCGTCGTTGATCTGCTCGAGGGTGTATTCCCGCGTCACCATGTCGTCGAGATTGAGCTGCCCCAACTTGTACAGCTCGAGGATCGCGGGGATGTCGTACTGCGGGTTTCCGCCACCAAAGATGCTGCCCTGCAAGCTTTTCTGCAGCAGCGAGAGTCCGGCGAGGTTGAGCGTGACATCGTTGGCCAGCACGCTGGCCATGCCGGTGAGGCAGCACACCCCACCCTTGGCCGTCAGCCCCATCCACGACTCGACGTCTTTGCCCTCCACGTGGCCCACGGTGACGATCACCTTGTGGCACATCAGGCCTCGCGTGGCCTCGGCGATGCAGGCCGCGGCGCTACCCACGTCCGCGAACGCCGCGGTGGCCCCGAACTTGAGCGCCTGTTCGCGCTTCCACTCGTAAGGGTCGACGGCGAATATGCGCCGGGCCCCGGCGATGCGGGCGCCCTGCAGCGCGGCGACGCCGACGCCGCCGATGCCGATGACCGCGACGTCCTCGCCCGGCGAGACCGCCGCGCTGCGCACCGCCGAGCCGTAGCCGGTGGTCACCCCGCAGCCCACCAGGCAGGCCACGTCGAACGGGATCGTCGGATCGATCTTGACTACCGACGTCTGGTGCACCACCACATACGGCGCGAAGGTGCCCAGCAACGACATCGGGATGACTGGGACGACTTGGTGGCCTCTTGCCACTGTGACACGAAACGATCCGTCGGAGACCGACCGCCCCGACAGCAGGCCCATGCCGAGGTCACAGAGGTTGCGCAGTCCGGTCTGGCACGGCGTGCACTTCCCACACGACGGGATGAACGACATGACGACGTGGTCGCCCACGGCCAGGTGTTCGACGCCCTCGCCGATCCCGGTGATGATGCCGGCGCCCTCGTGGCCCCCGAGCACCGGATAGCTCGGGATCGGGAAGTCGCCCGTCATCAAATGGTGGTCGGAGTGGCACAGACCGGCCGTCTCCAACTGGACGGTCACCTCGCCGCGGCGGGGATCGCCGATTTCGATCTCTTCGACCGACCATGGCTCGTTCAGTTCCCAGACCAGCGCACCTTTGGTCTTCAACGGTTGGCCTCCGTTTTTACCCGAACCGCTTAATTGTTAGCGCCGTCACACGAGCCCGGCCCACTGAACTTAGACCATTACTATTGTCTATACAGTATTTGATACGATTCGCGGCGTCTGACCGCCCACAACAACGAGGTTGAGAACATGGGAACACCCGTCATTGTCGGAGCCGTCCGGACCGCTATCGGCCGATCGTTCAAGGGGACGCTGGTTAACACCCCGCCCGAGACACTGATCACCGCCGTGCTGCCCGAGGTGGTCCGCAGATCGGGCGTCGATCCCGCCGACATCGACGACATCATCTTCGCCGAATCCCATTACGGCGGTGGCGATCTCGCCCGTTACGCGGCGACCGCGACGGGCCTAGACCACGTTCCCGGGCAATCGGTCAACCGGCACTGCGCGGGCAGCCTTACCGCCATCGGCAACGCCGCGGCGCAGATCGGCTCGGGCATGGAACGGGCGCTCATCGCCGGCGGGGTGCAGTCGCTGTCGATGACGCCGCTGACCAACTGGCGGATCCCCGGCCCCGAGCTGAAGTTCGAGGAGCGCTGGATGCCTCCTACGCACGTGGAGACGCCCGACGCGCCCGCCAAGGACATGTCCATCACGGTCGGCTGGAACACCGCGCAGGCGGTCGGCATCACGCGCGAGGAGATGGACGCCTGGGCGGCCCGCTCGCATCAGCGCGCCGTTGCCGCCCAGGACGCCGGCAAGTTCGCCGACGAGATCCTGCCGCTGAAGATCACCCAGTTCGATGGCTCGGTCACCGAGTTCGCCGTCGACGAGCACCCGCGCCGCGACACCACCATCGAGAAGCTCGCCGGCCTGAAGGTGCTGCACCCCGAGATCGAGGGTTTCTCGATCACGGCGGGCAACAGCAGCGGCACCAACGACGCCGCGGCCGCGGTCGCGCTCGTCGACAGCGACTACGCCAAAGCCAACAAGCTCAACGTGATGGGCACCGTCAAGGCCTGGGCCGCCGCGGGCGTGGCACCCCGGGACTGCGGCCTGGGTGCGGTGAAGGTCATCGGGAAGGCGCTGCAGCGGGCCGGCCTGTCGCCGGGCGACGTCGCCCTGTGGGAGATCAACGAGGCGTTCGCTTCCGTCCCGATCGCGGCCTGCCGCGAATACGGCCTCGACGAGGAGAAGGTGAACTTCTCCGGTAGCGGCTGCAGCCTCGGCCACCCGATCGCGGCCTCAGGTGCGCGCATGGTGACCACGTTGGCCTACGAGCTGGCCCGCCGCGGCGGCGGCATCGGCGTCGCGGCGATGTGCGCCGGCGGCGGCCAGGGCGGCGCGGTCGTCATCGAGGTCTAGCGGCGATCGCGAGGTCAGCGAAGCTGGTCGCCACCCATCGATCTGAGCCGTCAGCGGCTAATTGCAGAACGTGTAGCCGATGAATTGGGTGCCGCGCGTGTCGCCGCTCGAGTAATTGGCGAAGTGCACGGCCGGCTCGCCGTTGTACTGGGTGTTCATCTTCTGCACGGTCGGTGGTGGAACGCCCTTGGGGAAAGCCAGGATCATGTCGGCGTAAATCTCCAAGCCGGACTGGCAGATCGCCTCGCGGCGCGGCGGCTGCGGATTCCAGGCGTGCACGACGACCGGTTCGGTCAGCTGAGACCCCGTTGCGCAATTCGGGTCGCAGAGCTTGAACACCGCCGTGCCGGTCCCGTCGGCGCCCTGCGGTCCCCAGGACGTCCACGACATGTCCTGCAGCGCAACGGCCACACTGGCGCAGCCCAGAACGTTGAGCTTCTTCGGGCGCGCGACCGGGGGGACGGACGGGTTATAGCAGCCCGGGATGGCGAAGCTCTCCGGCGCTGGCGGCGGCTGGGTGCTGGGCGCCGTCGCGCTCTGATGGCCCTGGCTCAGCTGCACGCCCACCACGGCGAGGACCCCGACCAGCACTGCGGCCGCGACAATCCCGGCCCCGATCAGTCGCCCCCGCGAGGTGTGCCGCAACCGCCTCGATAATGGGACGTTGGCGTTGCCGCTCACGCTCATTAGATTACGGGTGAAACTTTGCCGGTGGGCTGCTGCCCGTTTTCGCGTCTGACAGGGTAAAGTTGGTCATCGCTACCAAGATATTGAGGATTCCGCGGGGTTGCCGATGAATGACCATGATCTGGCCGCACGGTTGGCCACCGAGGCCGGTCGGTTGTTGCTCGGCGTTCGAGACGAATTCGCGCACGCGGAAGCCGCTGAACGGAAAGCCGCGGGGGACAAGCGATCCCACGATTTTCTGATGGAAGCGCTCACCGCGGAGCGGCCCGGTGACGCCGTGCTCTCCGAAGAGGGCGCCGATGACCCGGTGCGATTGCGCTCGGACCGGGTCTGGATCGTCGATCCGCTGGACGGCACCCGGGAATTCTCCGAGCTGGGACGCGACGACTGGGCCGTGCACGTCGCGCTCTGGGAGGCCGGTGAGTTGGTCGCCGGCGCCGTGGCGCTGCCGGCGCAAGGCATCACGCTGGCGACTCCCGACGTCGCCTCGCCTCCCGCCGTACCGGGCAAGCCGCGCATCGTGGTGTCGCGCACCCGCCCTCCCGCCATCGCCCTGAACGTGAAGGATGCGCTGGACGGGGTGCTGGTGGAAATGGGCTCCGCGGGAGCCAAAGTCGCTTCGATAGTGCAAGGGCTCTCCGATGTGTACGTGCACGCCGGCGGCCAGTTCGAATGGGACTCCGCCGCGCCGGTGGCGGTGGCACGGGCCGCCGGATTGCACACCTCTCGCATCGACGGCTCCGCCCTGGCCTACAACCAACCCGATCCGAAGTTGCCGGATCTGGTGGTCTGCCGGCCCGAACTCGCGGAAGCGGTGCTCGCGGTTACCCGTTGAGCGTCGACGTTGGGAAATGCGCTTTAGTCGGTCACTTTGGCGACGTGACGTTACCTGTTTGCTTGGGGGAGTGGGTGAAAGCAGCACGATAGGCGCTTGGGGTCAGACCGGTCTTGCGAATGAAATGGTCGCGTAGCGAATCAATGGAACCGAGCCCGCTGCGGTGGGCGATGACCCCGACCGGCAGATCGGTAGTCTCCAAGAGTTCACGTGCGCGGTCGATCCGCAGCTGCAGCAGCCATTGCAGTGGGCTGAGTCCAGTTTCATCCCGGAAGCGTCGATTAAGCGTGCGAATACTGACCTTTGCGTGATCAGCCAAATCGGCGAGTGTGAGCTTGTCCTGAATCTTTGTCAGGGCCCAAGCCCGGGTCTGACTCAAGCTGGCAGGGGCCGCCGTAGGGACCGCCGCGGCGACGAACTGCGCTTGCCCGCCGGGGCGCACAGGTGCAACAACGGCCAGGCGTGCGATCGTATTTGCAACTGCCGCACCGTGATCGGTGCGAATGAGGTGCAGGCATAGGTCGATTCCGGCGGCCAATCCGGCCGACGTTACGACGGGCCCGTCTTCGACGAACAGCACTTCGGGTCGGACTTGCACGTGTGGATAGCGTTGCGCCAACTCCGCGGCGTAACGCCAGTGCGTCGTCGCGCACCGCCCGTCCAGCAAGCCCGCAGCAGCCAGGACGAACGCGCCGGTGCAGATCGACGCGATCCGCGCACCGCGACTTGCGGCCTCCTGCAACACCGAAACCAGTTCGGGTGCGACCTCGTCGCGGGCGCCGGTACCGGTAACGAGAACGGTATCGGCGCCGCCGATCACCTCCAGTGAGCCGGTGACGATTACGTCGAACCCACCTCGCGTGGCCAACGGTCCGGGCACCGGTGTGCAGGCGCGGACTGCGTAAGCTTCGCGGCCATCGATCTGCACGCCGCCGAACAGCAGGTCGGGGATCGATAGCTCGAACGCACCGACCGGCGGGACGGCGACCACCGCAATGTGATGAATGGCCAGAACCTCCCTAAGCGTGGCATTTATGCCACTAGCGCAGTGTAGCCGGCCGCACGAATAGTGGGACTTCAATGCCCTGAAGGAGAAACATGTCCGTGAAAGTTGTTGTCGGAGCCGGTGGTGCGGGTGTAGCGACCGCTGAGCTGCTCGCCGACTCTGGCCATGAGGTACGGCTGATCACGCGGCGCGGCAGCGGTCCGAGCCATCCGCAGATCCGGCGGATCGCGGTTGATGCGTCGAAAACCGACGAGTTGGTGGGTGCGCTCAAGGGGGTCACTACCCTCTACAACTGCGCCGCCCCGCCGTATCACCTGTGGCGCACGCGCCTTCCCGCCCTCGCTTCCGGCATGCTCAACGCCGCGATCGCGGCTGGGGCGGATTACGTGATGTTGGGCAATCTGTACGGCTACGGCCCCGTGACCGGCTCGATCACCGAACACTCGCCGCTGAAACCGAACTCGATAAAAGGCGAACTGCGCGCAGAAGTCTGGATGCAGGCAAAGGCCGCGCATGACGCCGGCCGGGTCCGCGCAACCGAGGTCCGCGCCAGCGATTTCATCGGCCGTGGCGCCATCTCGGTGTTCACGATCATGGTCGCGCCCAAGGTGCTTGCCGGCAAAACAGCACTATTCCCGGCCGATCTCGATGCGCCACACAGCTGGACCGGAACCGTCGATGCCGCGCGCGCTCTGGTCGCTGCGGGCGCCGACGAGCGTAGTTGGGGACGACCGTGGCACGTTCCGACCAACCCCGCGGTGTCGCCGCGCCAGTTGGCGACGGTATTGGCCGACTGCGCTCGAGTCGGCGCACCCAAGCTCCGCCGCATGCCGGGCTGGTTGCTGGCTGCGGCGGCGTTGGGCTCCAAAGTGGTCCGCGAGTTGCCCGAGATGCAGTATCAGCTCCAAAAGCCGTTCGTGATGGATTCCTCGGAGACTGTGCACACGTTCGGCCTGACCCCGACTGCGCTTGACGAGATCCTGCATGACGGCCTTTCCCACGGGCGCGGCCCTATCGCGACAGCTCGCGGAACGCGATCATGACGCAAGTCCACGAATGCTGCGAACTGGGTGCGTCGGTGCACCAGGTGTGGAGGCTAGTCGCCGATTTCGGCGGATTCGTCGAGATGCTGGTCGCCTCGCGTGACGGCACGGTCAGGACCCGCGGGGCCGGTATCGGGATGCTTCGCACCGTCACGGTCGATGGCGAGTGCATGGTCGAACGGCTCGACGAGATCGACGAGGAGCAATGGCGAACCCGTTACTCCATGATTATGACCGGACCGTTTCCCGTGGCCGATTACCGGGCAACCATCACCTTGCATCCGCTCGGCGAGAACAGGTGCGCGCTGAGTTGGGTGGGCTCCTTCATCCCCGTCGGTGCCAACGAATCCGATGCCGCAGCGGCGGTGCGCTCGGTCTACAGCGAGGGAATGGCATTGATGCGCGGCCGGTTTGGGAGCTGACACGGTCTGCCCGCACGGGACCCACTCAGACCGTGACGAAGTCGGCCATCATCGCCATGTCCTCGTGCTCGAGGTGTGGCAATGGACCAGATACGTTCCGCGATAGTCGGTGAACCGCACGATCACTTCCACCGCTTCAGCCGGTGCAACGTCGATGGTGTCCTTCCAACCATGATCGAAGCGCCGGGGGGTCTGTTGTTGCGCGAAGACTTGAAAGTGGTTGAGATGGACATGATCGGATCACGTCGAGCGCCATCCGACCCGTGGGTTGTCGAAGGTCATGGTCTGGCGGCTTCAGCGCCAGGCCTGCTGCCAAGACTGGATGCGTTCGGCCAGTTCGGGCCCGCGGTCCTCCTGGATGAAGTGGCTGGCGTTGATGCGGGCGTGTGGCTGGCCCGCGGCCCCGGGAATGTGCTTGATCAGTGCGCTGTCCGCCCGCCCGAGGATCGGATCGCGGGCCCCGAAGATGGCGAGGAACGGCTTTTCCCAGCGGCCGAGGGCGTCCCAGGCCTTCCTGTTGGCCGGGATCGCCGGATCGGTGGGCGAGGTGGGGACCAGCCGAGGGAACGCCCGCGCCCCGGCCTGATACGACTTGTCGGGGAAGGGCGCGTCGTACCCGGCGCGGACCTTCGACGGCACCCGGCGAACGGTCCCGGCGCTGACGATGCGGCCCGCGGGCAGCACGGGGGAGTAGCGGGCGAAGGCGCGCCAGGCATAGAAGGCGGGCGGGGTGCGCCGTTGCGCCGTGGGCAGGAAACCGTTGGCCACCACCAGCCGCCCGATGCGGTCGGACTGCTCGGCGGCGATGCGCAGCCCGATCAACGATCCCCAGTCCTGCACGAACAACGTGACGTCCCTGAGGTTGAGGTGCTCGAACCAGGAGGTCACCCATTCGACGTGCCGCTGGTAGGTGTAGTCCTCGACCCGGCTGGGCTTGTCCGAACGGCCGAAACCGATCAGATCGGGTGCCAGCACACGGTTCCCGGCGTCGGTCAGGGGAGGGATCATCGTGCGGTAGAGGTAGCTCCACGTGGGCTCGCCGTGCAAAAGCACGATCGGCGGCCCTTCGATCGTCCCCTCGTCGAGGTAGTGCATGCGCAGCGGGCGAGTGTCACTTGCGGTTACGTCCAGGTAGTGCCCAACGAACGGGTAGTCCTCCAGGTTTTCGAATCGGGAGTCCGGGGTTCGCAGCACATGCATATTCAGCTCCTCCGGTGAACCGGCACCTCTGCTAGCCTCTCTCGCCGGCGCGAGTTCGTCTAGTAGCAGATTCATTGAGGTGAGCCCAAAGGGCTACAACGCCATTGCCTAGCGCGCGTCGGCCAAGGCCCGGCCCATGCGCGACAGGGCCTCGCGCAGAATGACTTGCGAGGTGGCGAAGTTCAATCGCACGTGTCCGTTTCCGCCGGTTCCGAACACGTGGCCGGAACTGAGCGCTACCCGCGCGTGATCGAGGAACCAGCGGGCGGGCCCGGACAGGTCGGCGACCACCGCAAGGCCGTCGGCGGCCTCCTCGACGAAACCGAGTTCCCGGCAATCCAGCCACGCGAGGTAGGTGCCTTGCGGCCATTGGTATTTCACTCCGGGAAGGTGTTCGGCGACCAGCTCGCCCAGCAATGTCCGGTTCTCGTCGAGGCCCCGCAAGGTCGCGTCGAGCCAGTCGGCGCCGCTGCGAAATGCCTCGGCGTGGGCGATGACGCCGAGATGGCTGGGCCCGTGGCTGACCTCCTCGGGCATCCTGTCCAGGTCGGCGGCCGCCTCCGGTCCGGCGATGGCCAGGGCCGCTTTCAAACCGGACAGATTCCAAGCCTTCGACGCCGAGGTCAAAGCGAAGGCGTTCTCGGCGCCGCGGACGGTGAGAAAGGGCGTGAAGCGCGATCCGGGCAGGATGACGGGCGCGTGGATCTCGTCGGACACCACCCGCACGCCGAACCGCCGGGCGAGCTCGGCGACCCCGCGCAGTTCGTCGGCGGTGTGTACCGATCCGGTCGGGTTGTGGGGATTGCACAACAGATAGGCGACCTTCGCGTCGCTGGGAGCCCCCGCACGGGCCCGAACAAAGGCATTCTCCAAGGCGCCCAAGTCAATTCGCCCATCGCGCAGCGGCGCCTCGATCACCTGACGGCCGTCGTGGGTGACGAAAGCGTAGAACGGCGCGTAGACCGGCGGGTTGACGACGACCGCGTCGCCGCGATCGGTCAGCAGGCGCAACACCTCGACGACACCGAGCATGACGTCGGGAACCAGCGCTGTGCGGCTCACGTCGAGATCGTTCCACTGCCAATGCCGCGCCGCGAATTCGCTGACCGCTTCGGCCAGCGCGGTGCCGCAGGGATATCCGGTGTCGCCGCCGTCGATGGCCTCGCGTAGCGCCTGCGCTACCGTCGGCGCCAATTTCACGTCCATCTCGGCGACCCACAGCGGCAGGACGTCGGCGGGATGCGCGCGCCATTTCATGCTGGTGCGCAGCCGCAGCTGGGCCAGGGTGAGTTCCTCGAGCGGATTAACCGTCACGCCCGCAGAGTAACCGGCGTGACCTACCCGCCGACAAACGCTTTTTGCGGGATCGTCAACGGCAGGTCCACCGAACTGAGCAATCCCGGTTGGGCGGCAACGACATACGGCACGGCGTTGACGACGCGCATCGCGGTGGCGACCATGGCGCCCGCCCCGGACGTCATCCCACCGATGCCCGCCTTCGCGGGATCTTTCAGCGTCGCCGCCAGCGTGCAGTCGATGTCCGGATCGCCGGAAATCATCACGCGATAGGACAGATCGCCAATCCCTTTGGGCCACTCGGGGGCGACGTCGTGCGCCAGCCGGGTCACGTGCTCGATGACGATGGCCTCCCGGCCGTCGACCACGCCGATCGCCTGCATCCGCAGCGCGCCGCAGGTCCCGGCCTCGACCGTGCCCATCGCCACCTCCAGCGTCCGGTCGGTGACCGCGCGATCGAAACCCTCGCGGACTTCCTGCACCTCGACCCCCAACGCGTCGGCGATCAGGCGGATCTGCCCCTGCCATTCGCCCGCGATGGCGCCGGGGTAGCCGATCCAGGGCTGGTAGTCGAGCGGGCGGCCGAAACCCAGCGCGTCGCTCATGATGTCGGGCACCCCGTAGTCGTCGTACAGGCCGATCTCGAAGGAGTGGATCTTGTCGATCGTCGACGACTGCGTGGACAGCACCAGCGGCAGATAGTCAGCGGCGAAACCCGGCTCGATTCCCGACGCGTACAGCGACACCTGGCCCTGCTTGGCCGCGGCGACCAGCTGGTCGCGCCATTCGGCGGGCTCGTAGGCATGCGGGTTGACCAACCGCGTGGTACTCGTGGTCACGACGTTGATCCCGGCTTCGAGCAGCTTGACGTAATCGGGGATGGCCAACGCGTCGCGCTCCGGCCCGCTGGCCGCATAGATGACGCAGTCGGGTTTGGCCGCGATCAGCGCGTCGGCGTCGTTGGTGGCCCTCAGCCCGATCGGCTCACCGCCGGCCAGTTCACCGGCATCCTTGCCGACCTTGTCCGGCGAGTGCACCCACACGCCGACCAAGTCCAGATTGGGGCGCCGCGAAATGGCGCGGATGGCGATCGAGCCGATGCCTCCTGTTGCCCACACCACCACGCGATGAGCCGTCATCTTGTTCCTCCTCAGGTGCGTGCGCGCCGCGCGAACGCGAAAGCCGGGGCGGCCGTTGCCTTTACGCCGACGGCGGGTGGCCGGTGTCACCGAGCATTCGACTTGGAAACTACAACCGCGAATCGACGCGGTCAAGGGTTTAAGAAAGCGGGCACTATCTTAATGAACAAATTTTAGGTTAGTCTGCATCGGTGAGGCCCGACGAGCGTTTGGCATGTCGTCACATGGGCGACGCCTGCTGATGTTCACGCTTCGGTTCGACATGCGCGCCCCGCATTGGGGCGCACCGGCCGCCGATCTGTACGCCGCGGCCATCGACATGTGCGCATGGTCGGAGACGCGCGGCGCCGTGTTGGCGGTGCTCTCCGAGCACCACGGCACCGACGACGGTCATCTTCCCGTGCCGTTGCTGCTGGCGTCGGCGGTCGCGGCCCGAACACAAACCTTGGCCATCCTGCTGGCCGCGGTGCCGATACCGCTGTGGGATCCCGTCCGGCTCGCCGAGGAAATCGCCGTGTTGGACCTGATCAGCAAGGGGCGGGTGTCCTATGCGTTCGGGGTCGGGCACCGAATCCAGGAGTACGACCACTTCGGCATCGACATGGCCGGCCGCGGCCGGGCAGCGGATGAAATCCTTGCCGTGCTCGGCCCGCTGGTGCGCGGTGAACCCGTCGAATATCGCGGCCGCACGGTCCGCGTCACCCCGGCATGTGGATCGGCCAACGGACCGATGGTGCTCATCGCCGGCGGCAGCAAGGCCGCCGCACGACGCGCCGGTGCCCTCGGACTCGGCTTCATTTCCCAGACCGAGTCGCCCGGCTTGAAAGAGTTCTACGAAGAGCAATGCCGCGCCCACGGGCACGAACCGGGAATCATCCAGTTTCCCGTGCCGGGGCTTCCCACAACGGTTTTCGTTGCCGACGACGTCGATCAGGCCTGGGATGACTTGGGCCCGCACCTGTTGCACGACGCGCTCATGGCGGCGTCCTATCGCCCCGACGACGATTCGGTCGTCAGCATCACCCGCGCCGACAGCGTCGACGCGCTGCGCGAAGACGGCGGCCCGTACCGCATTTTCACCCCCGAGGAGGCGATCGATTACATGCGCGGCGGGCGACTGTTGCCGTTGCATCCGCTGTGTGGCGGCGTCGCACCGGAGGTGGCCTGGCCCTATCTCGAGCGCGCCGCAGCCGCGTCCGCGCGGGCGCACGACCAGTGAGGAGAGCTGCTGATGCGGGTTGTCGTGTGGTCGACGGGGGGAGTCGGGTCGAACGCGATCGATGCCATCCGGCGCCGCCCCGACCTGAAACTGGTTGGCGTGTGGGTACATTCGCCCGACAAGGTCGGTAAGGACGCCGGCGAGCTGGCCGGCGGGGCGCCGCTGGGAGTGTTCGCCACCGACGACGCCGACGCGCTGATCGCGTGCCGGCCCCACTGTGTGGTGTATGCGGCCAGCGGTCCCGAACGCGACGGCGCGGCGGTGCCCGACTATGTGCGCCTGCTGTCGGCCGGCATCAACGTGGTGTCGACGTCGTCGACCAGCCTGGTATACCCGCCGTCCTACTTCGCGCCCAACTGGCGCCGTGAATTGGACGGCGCGGCCAAAGCGGGTCGGGCGTCGTTCTACGCGTCGGGCATCTTTCCCGGCTTCGCCTCCGATCAGCTCGCGTTGCTGTTGACCACGCAGTCCAAGAGCATCCGCCGGATCACGGCCAGCGAGGTCGCGCTGAACGACCACTACCCGGTCGCCGACGTGATGATGGACGGGATGGGCTTTGGCCGGCCGCTCGAGTTCGAGCCGATGCTCAAGACCCCCGGCTTCATCGAATTAGCTTGGCAAGCACCGATTTACCTCATGGCGGCGGGACTCGGTGTCGAGGTGGAGGAGATACGCGGTTCGCTCGACCGTGAGCTGACGGACCGGGACATCGAGGTCGCCTTCGGCACGATAAGAGCGGGCACCTGCGGCGCGGTGCGCACGCGCGCCGCGGGGGTGGTCAACGGCCGCGAGGCCATCGTGATCGAGCACGTCATCCGGATGGCCCGCGACGTCGCCCCCGCCTGGCCGGCGTCGGCCTGCGACGCCACCTATCGGGTCGACATCGAGGGAGATCCCGACATCCACTGCGAGCTGACGCTGGGCGATACCGAAGGACACGGGGCCGGGCGGGCCGCCATGGCGGCCACGGCCATGCGCGTGGTCAACGCGATCCCGTATGTCGTCGAGGCGCCGCCGGGGCTGCTGAGCTCGCTGGACATTCCCATGGCGCTGCCGCTTTACGCCTTCGAGTGAAGGTGTAACGTGCATCACCAAGATTAGGCCACCTAGGAGTTTGCCGTGTACACACTGCGCTTCGACATGCGCGATCCCGAATGGGCTGCGCCCCCAACCGATCTGTACGCCGCGGCTCCCGAGATGTCCGCGTGGGCCGAGGAGCACGGTGGTCTGGCGGCCGTCCTGTGTGAGCATCACGGGTCCGACGACGGCTACCTGCCGTCACCGTTCCTGCTGGCCTCGGCGGTGGCGGCGCGAACCCAGCGCCTGGCGCTGAGCCTCATCCTGATCCTTCCGTTCTACGAAACGGTCCGCCTCGCCGAGGACATGGCGGTGCTCGACATCATCAGCAACGGGCGGGCGTCGTACATCCTGGCCCTGGGCTACCGGCCCGAGGAGTTCGAGCACTTCGGCGTGCCGATCAAGAAGCGCGGCCGCCTCTGCGACGAGAAACTCGCGCTGCTGCGGCGACTGCTCGCCGGTGAAACCGTCGTCGAGGACGGGCGGTCGATCACCGTGACGCCCCGGCCGCTGACGCCCGGCGGGCCGGGAATGATGTGGGGTGGCGGAACGGTCGCGGCGGCCCGCCGGGCCGGCAGATACGGACTGGGCATGCTGGGCAACGCCAACGCGCCGGGCATGCGCGAGGCCTACGAGGAGGCCTGCCGCGAGCACGGTCATCAGCCCGGACCGACGATGTTTCCCGACCGCAACACGCCTTCGGTGGTGTTCGTCGCCGACGACGTCGATCAGGCATGGAAAGAGATCGGCGAGCATCTGCTGCACGACGTGCGAACGTATGCCGCGTGGAATCCCGGAGACGAGACGACGGCCGGCTTTTCGCACGTCAACACCATCGACGAGTTGCGTGAGACACCGACGTCGCACGTGATCATCTCTGTGCCCGAAGCGATTTCGCGCGTCAAGGCCGGTCAGGTGCTCAACCTGTCGCCATTGTGCGGCGGGCTGCCGCCGGACATCGCGTGGCCGTATCTGAAGCGGGTGGGCGAAGTCGTGCTGCCCGAGGCCCTCGGCTGACCCCTACTCCTCGCCGAACCGGTCGACGAGGTGTGAGTTGACTCCGTCTGGGTCGAGCCGCCGCGCCACCAGGTAACCCGCGCCCACCCAGGCGCGGCGCGACCAGTTACCGAACGACACCCGCGTTCCCGGGGCGCCGGATGCGGCCGGCATCATCTTGACCCGTTCGAGCGCCTCCTTCACGCCGCGCGGGCTCAACGGGTGGGCGTCGGCCAGCGCCCGTAACAACGTGTGCGCGACGTCCCGATTGACCACGGGCACACACCATTCCGGTCGCCGGCCGTAGGCCTCGTGGTACTCGTCGAGGAAGTTCTGCCCGACCGTGTTGCCCTCGTCGTACTGGTCGACGCCGGTCCAGCCCATGAACGCATTCCACATGATGGGGTTGAGCCAGGCGTTCTGGAAGGCGGTACCGCAAAACCGGGGCGGATCCCAGCCCAGCGCCTCGAGCGCCGGGTTGACGAACACGATCCCGAAGCCGAATCCGCAGTGCACGATCGCCTGCGCCTTCGCGTCGTGCAGCGCCTGGACCGCGGCCGTCACGTCCCCGGCGGTCTGGGCGATCGACGCCTCGGCCACGATGCGAATGTTCTTGCGCTTGCACGCATCCCGGAAGTTCTTCAGATACGCCTCGCCGACCAGGGACTGCTCCACGAGCACGCCGACCTCGGTGTGACCGCCCTTGGCGAGCAGGTCGGACCAGAAGATCGGCTCGTCGGTGTGCGAGCCCATCGGGTAGGCGAAGAACCACTCGCCGAGCGCGGCGTCGGACCCGGTCACGCTGATGCAGGGGACCTTGAAGCGCTCCTCGATGGCCTCTCGGGTCGGGATCGCGTTGTCCCCGATATTGGGCCCGAAGATCGCCAGGCAACCCGCGTCGCACAACTCGCCGTAGGCGTCGATGACCGCTTTGACCGATCCCTTGGGTAGACCCTCCACCTCGCGGTAGATGATCTCGATCGGTCGATCGATCAGCCCTTGCTCGACGCCCTTCTTGAAGACCAGATCGAACGGTTGCGTCAGGTCCTCGAAATAGGTCTTCGGAAAGCCCTCGGGCAAGCGGAAGTCCATCAAATAGCCGATTTTGATCGGCTCCGCGGTGCTCTCGTAACCCATGTGATCGCTGCCTTATTTGGGTTGGTTGGGGACGCCCGGATACAGCTGCTCGGTCGGCCCAGCGGTGACGTAGCCGCCCAGCTTCGTAATGAGGTGCGGCGCGAACACCGCGCCGTAGACCAGGTGTCCGACGACGATGACGGCCAGGATCGAGAGCACCGCGGACTGGCCGCGGCTCTTCGCCCTCTTATCCGCCCACATGTCGATGACGTTGCGTCCTTGCGCATCGGTGCGCCCGAGCAGATACGTGAACAGCATCATCTGGATGCCCATGGCCAGCGAGTCGTAAAGCGGGTACTGGTGCTTGGTCCCCTCGAAGATCGCGAGGCCGGGAATCACGTACCCGTAGTAGAAGTTGCCGAGGTGCGCGCCGGTGAAGGCGTTGAAAAACAATGCCCAGCAGATACCGACGACCAGGCCGACCACGAGCAAGGTAATCGGCCTGCGCCAGTTGAACTTTGCGCTCAGCCACCGTCCGAGGGCGGCCCCGGTCACCGCAGGGATGATGAAGTAGGAGACGTAACCGATCGGCACCGCTAACGGCAACCCGCCCCACGTCACGTTCAACGGCCACCAGGACGGCATGCGCGGCAGCGCGGGCGGAAACTGTGCATACATCGCCCAGTCGTAGGGTGACTCGATCCAGGAGAACGAGATCGCCGAAATGCCGAGAAGCAACAGCGGGTGGATGCGCCGGCGCCGGTAGCTCAGGTAGATCCCCGTGATCAGGAACGCGATGCTCGCGACGTAGGAAAAGTACTGGGCCCCGGCCATCGCGGGCGTCATCTGGGTGTTCACCGGCGACCCTCGTCGCTCGGCGCGCGCCGCGCCTCGGGGTCGAAGCGCAGCACCAGGCCGAATATCAAAACGATCAGTCCGAACAGCGTGCCGAGCATGATGACAGCGCCCATGGTGTCACCCTTCCGATGGTTTCGCTTTAAGGTAGTGGATACTATCCTATCGAGATAGTGGATACTATCCCGAAGGCCCTTCGAGGAGTGGACATCGGTGCCCCAGCGAGCAATTAAGCACCCGTCGCCGGCCACGGTGGCGCGTCGCCCCCGTGGCGAGCCGCGCCGGCTACTGCTCGACGCCGCTCGGGAGCTCTTCGCCGGCCAGGACTATCGCAGCACCACGACACGTGAGATCGCCCAGGCCGCCGGCGTCACCGAACACCTGCTGTTCCGCAACTTCGGTTCGAAGGCCGCGTTGTTCCGCGAGGCGCTCGTCGTCCCCTTCGTGAGCTTCGTCGACGAATTCGGCCAGACCTGGCAATCGGTGGTTCCCGAGGAGACCGACGAGCAGGAGCTGACCCGGCTGTTCGTCTCGAAGCTCTACGACGTGTTCGTCGAACATCAGGGTTTGCTGTTGACGCTGATGGCCGCCGACAGTCTCAGCGACGACGAGAAGGTCGACGCCGGCATCGCCGAGATCCGCCGGGCGGTCACGGTGCTGGGCCAAATCAGCGTAGAGGGCATGCAATTACGGGGATTGCGGTCCGATCACCCCGACCTGCCGGCGCACTCGACCGTGTCGATGATCGCCGGCATGGCTGCTTTGCGTTCGACCTACTTCGGAAACAATCCACCGCCGCGGGAGGTGATCGTTGAGGAACTCGTCCAAGCACTCCTACACGGCTTCTTGCACCGCAACGACTGAGATAGGGATCCGACAATGACAAGCCCCAGCGCCGTCGAGTTGTACTACGACCCGTTCGATGTCGAGATCGACGACAACCCGTACCCGGTGTGGAAGCGGATGCGCGAAGAAGCCCCGCTGTACTACAACGAGAAGTACAACTTCTATGCGCTGAGCCGGTACGACGACGTGGTGCGTGAACTGCCGAACTGGGAGACCTACCGGTCCGGCCGCGGCACCACCGCCGACATCCTGTTCGCGAATATCGAAGTGCCGCCGGGCATTCTGCTGTTCGAAGATCCTCCGCTGCACGATCTGCACCGCAAACTGCTGTCTCGCGTCTTCACGCCCCGGCGCATGCTGGCCGTAGAGGATCTGGTGCGCGGCTTCTGTGTCCGCGAACTGGACCCGCTGGTCGGACAGGGCGGTTTCGATTTCATCGCCGATCTCGGTGCGATGATGCCGATGCGGACCATCGGATATCTCTTGGGCATTCCCGAGGCCGATCAGGAAAAGATCCGCGACCGCAGCGTCGCCAACATCGAACTGTCCAGGGATAGCGACCCGGCCGCGGTCGATGCCAATGTGTTCGCGAATTCCATTGCCTTGTTTGCCGAATACATCGAGTGGCGGGCCGATCATCCCTCCGACGACCTGATGACGGAGTTGCTGCGGGCCGAGATCGACGAGCCGGACGGGACGCGGCGCCCGCTGTCGCGGACGGAGGTGCTGTCCTACACCGCGATGATCGCCGGTGCCGGCAACGAAACCACCGCCCGCCTCATCGGTTTCATGGGCCAACTGTTGTCGGATCACCCGGATCAACGCCGCGAACTCGTTGCGGACCCGTCGCTGATCCCCGGGGCGATCGAGGAGACGCTGCGGTACGAGCCGCCGTCACCGGTGCAGGCCCGTTACGTGGCGCGGGATGCCGAGCACTATGGGCGCGTGGTTCCCGAGGGGTCGTTCATGCTGCTGCTGAACGCGTCGGCCAACCGCGACGAAAGTCACTTCCCGGATGCGGATCGCTACGACATCCACCGCCGCGGAAGCCATCTCAGCTTCGGGCAGGGCCTGCACTTCTGCCTGGGTTCGGCGCTGGCGCGTCTTGAGGCGCGGGTGGCCTTCGAGGAAGTGCTGAAGCGTTGGCCGGACTGGGAAGTCGACTACGCGAACGCCCAGCGGGCGCACACCGCGAGCGTGCGTGGCTGGGCGCGCCTGCCCGTCGTCACGCCATAGGTTTGGGGCTTTTCGTCGCCGAGTGTGAAGTTAGTTTCACCCTCGGCGACGAGAGTGAAGTTAGTTTCACGTTCGGCGAGCTAGGAGCCGCTCTGGTCCACCAAGACCGCGCCGTCGGGCTGGTTTCCCAAGGTCTGCAACGAAATATCGTCGCCTTGGGCGGTGAGGCGCACGATCTCGGCCAGTTGCCCCGGTGCGTCGCACTGCAGATAGTGGTCGGCGCCCGGAATCACCCAGTAGCGGTTGCGGCCCGGCTTGTTCCTTAGATACGTCTGCCAGACGTGGTTGGGGACCCGCAACGGTGCCACGTTGTCGTGGACGCCCCAAATCACCGTCGTGTTGACGTCGCTCGTGGAAAGCGCTTCCAGCCAACCCGTTTCGTCGGCGGCGCGCTCGTGCAGATACTGGATGGTGTCGGGCAGCACCCGGATTCCGTCATTGTGCGCAAAGCTTTTCGCCAGGGCGGCGATCTCCGGGTCTTCCAGCGTGCGTCGCGGCATGAACGTGCTCGCGCCCATGCCGGCCGCCAGCATCTCGGGCGTCGTCGCCGCCGCTGTGGCGCGCGCGGTCGCGGGGTCGAGCAGCGCGGTCTGAAATGCGGTGAGGTTGGCCAGCGGAAGGTAGATGTTGGCGTTGGTCAAGATCAGGTCGACGGGTGCGGCCGACGGGTCCAGGGCGGCCAGCATGCTCACCGCGATCATGCCGACGCTGGTACCGCGGTCATGGGTCAGCATGCGGTATTCGGTGAGTCTCCACACTTGCGTGATCGCATGTACGAGCAGGCGCGCGTCGTCGTAGAGCGAGTACGTGTAGGGCTCGGGTGGTTTGTCGGAAAGTCCGTAGCCGGGAAAGTCCAGCAGGTAGATGTCGAACTCCGCGCTCAGTTCACCCGCCAGTGCGAAATAGTCGATGCTGCTGGTCGGAAAGCCGTGCACCAACACCAATGCGGGCGCGCCGACGGTGCCGCACCGGCGCGTGAACACCGCGACCTCTGCGCCGTCGTTGGCCGCGGTCGTCGAGCGCCATCGCAGCTCGGTGCCGCCGTCTTGCCACTGCGCAAAGATGTCCAAGCTGTCAGCATCGCAGAGGCCGTCGCGGCAGACAACTATCTGCCTACGGGCACGTCACGTGAATGCCGAAGGTGACGTCCCGCAAACCACTTTGGCCGGGTGTGGTCGCCTGGCCGGTCCCGGTCACCGTATAACTCTTGCCGTCCTTGGTCGCTTGCACCTGAGTCGGCGATTTCGTTCCCTGGTAAGGCAATTGGTACTGGCCGTTGTCCAACTTGAGCGAAATGGCGAAGCCGTCGACGGTGGGTGGTTGCTCGTCGGACACGGCCAGCGACACCGATGCGGCATCGTCGTGCACGCTGATCCGGGTGGTCAGGTCGCCCGATTCCGGGGGAGACGCACTCGGTTGGGCCGCCGACCGGGTGCAGTCCACGGCGGCGATCATCGTGTGCTTGTTCCCGTCGATCATGACGGTGGTGCTCGCCAACGCCGGGCCCGAACTCGGGGCGGCGGCCGGGTGATCCCCCTTGGATAAGCACGCCGGCAGGCCGACCGCCAACGCCACCAGGCCGAGGGCGACAGCCGTGTGCGCGACGCACCGCCGATTGTTCCGATTCGTCATCCGTGTCCTCCGCTAGACGCTCAAGAGGACTATAAAGCCTGTTCGTTACGGCCAGGCGTCCCAGCTGATCATGCTGCGCAGCGGCCCGGCGAACACCGGCCGCACCGCCGTTGAACGCCAACGCTCTTCGATGATCGGGGCCAACGCCCCGGTCGTGGTCAGCGGATCCTGGTCGAGGTAGATCACGGTGATGTACTGGTGGTCGGTTCGCCAGCCCCGGGGCAGGTGGCTCCAGCCGGTGCTGGAACTGAACGTCCACGCGCCGGCCGTGCCCGGCGTCGCCAGCAGCGCCGGATAGTGCTCGGCATGCAACCACTGCAGCCAGTCGTCCGCCCGGCCGTCGGTGGGTTCCTCAACGATCAGCACGACGCCGCGGTGCGGGCGGAACGGCACCAGCTCGGGCGAAACGAGCGCGTGTGGCGAGGATCGCCACTGCAGCAGCCGCAGCCCGGCCACTTGCAGGGATGGCCTGACGACGGGGAAGCGGCCGTTGTCGCGCAGGGTGCGTCCGAGGGTCACGAAGTCGTCGAAGGTCTTCTCGACGGGGTCGGTGACGAGATACTGCACGGCGTTGCCGATCTCGCCCAGGGGTCCCTCGGACGCGAGGCGGCGGTTGGGGTAGTCGCCGTCGGCGATCCAGCGCAACCCGTGCACGATGCCGGGCAGCTGGTATTGCTCGGGCATGTGGTCCAGCAGGTGCCAACGCAGATAACTGTCGTCGTCGGCCGGTGCGGCGGCGGTGAGGCTGAATATGCCTGCCCTGACCCGCATCACGTGGAGCCTCCGGCGGGCGGATGCAGTTCGACCGACAGCTTGGCGGGCCCGCTCATCCCTGCATGTACCCTCCGGCGTCGACGGGGATCGATTGGCCCGTGATGGTTCGGCTGTCGTCGCTGGCGAGGAACAACGCCAGGTTGGCGACGTCGTCGGGGGAGGAGATGTCCTGCAAGGCAACGCCTTTGAGTTGCTTCGCGCGAACCGTGTCGACGTCGACGCCTTGCTCGGTCGCGGTGCGTTGCAACCAGTTGCGCCACAGCTCGGTGTCGATGGCCCCGGGGACGATGCAGTTGCACCGGATGCCGTGCGGGCCGACCTCGAGCGCGACGGCCTTGGTGAACGCGCGCAGGGACGCCTTGGCGGTGACATAGTGCGTCTTGCGGACCATGCCGGAATAACTGACCGTGGACGAGAAGTTCAGGATCGCGCCGCTGCGGCGCTGCAGCATCGAGCGGTTGAGGACCTCGCGGGTGCACAGCATCGCGGCCGTGACGTCGATGGCGAAGGTGGCGTTCCAGTTGTCCAGCGTCTGCTCCCAGATCCAGCGGTCCTGGCCGGGCGCGGCGGCGTTGTTGCACAGGATGTCGACGTGGCCGAACTCGTCGACCGCCCGCGCCACCATGGCCGCGACGTCATTCTCATCGGTCACGTCGGCGCGCATGGCGATGGCACCGGGGCCGGCCGCACGGGCGGCGGCGTGGACCAGCTCTTCACGTCGGGCGGCCAGCAATACCTTGGCGCCCTCACGGACGAACCGCGAGCCCAGCACCGGGCCCAGGCCGGTGCTGGCACCAGTGACGATCGCGACCTTGCCGTCGAGCCGGCCGGTCATTGCGTGGACTTACCAAGCGGATTCATGCCGGGGCAGATTCTAGCGCCCACATGATTCAGCAGGTCGCCGTCGCGATGAACATGCCGACGGCGGCGACCACGAGCACCAGATCGATCAGCATCGCGTAATGACGGGGATGGGCTCGGCGCACGATGGAACGCGTGACGAAGGGTCCGATCATCAAGGCGGCGCCGATGACCAGTCCACGGGCTGCGACGGTGAGGTTGAGCGCACCCAACTGACCGAAGGTGCTGATCTTGCCGGCGTAGAGCACCAGGGCGCTGGCGGCCTCGGACCCGAGAAAGGCGCCGCCGGTGAGCCCGTAACCGGTGAAGATGGGAACGCTCAGCGGCCCCGTGGACAGGACCATACCGGTGAGGAAGCCGACGACGGCGCCGGCGATGGCCAGGTGGCGCAGCCGCACCCGCCATTGCCGAGCCGCCGCGACCCTGCGCACCGGAATCATCGCGAGGAAAAACACGCCGAGCAGGCCGTCGACCACCGCCTGCGGGATGCTCAGCAAGGTGTTGGCGCCGAGCACGGCGGCCGGAGTTCCCGGCAACGCATAGGCGAGCACTGGTCGCCATCGAATCTGCCGCCACCAGGCGGCAACTCGGGCGACATTGGCCATGACCGCCGCAATGCCCATGACGGGCACCGCGATTCGCGGGCCGTACATCATGACCAGCGCGGGCAGCAGCACCAGCGACGATCCGGTGCCTACCAGTCCACCGAGCGCACCGGCGCCCAGGGCGATGAGAAAGAGAACGCAAAGAGCCAGCATGAAAGGACCTTCTCGGCGGCGCGCGGCGCACCGGCCGGGGTCCTCCAGGCTTTTGTCCGTTCAGATGACCGCGTCCCGTCCGGGGGCGCGGTGGCGCCGCTCGGACCAGGCACTCGAAAGTCGGAACCCTAGGCGCTATCGACCACAGGCTACCAAAGATCAATGCCCGCAGCGTCCGTCGGAGGTGAGGCCGCTCGGGTGAACGAGTACTTCGACCATTAGGTCCTTCTCAAATCCGCTAGCGCCCGTGCTAGGGCGTTCCAGAACCGCCCTATGGTCGGTCGCCGCACGACCAGACGCGGCTATTCGTCGCCGCGTTCCACCGGCCTGTCAGGATCCGAGCTCCACTCCGACCACGACCCCGGATACAACGCAGCCTCCCGGCCTGCCGCGGCCAGCGCCGCGATGGTGACCGCCGCGGTGACGCCCGACCCGCAGTAGGCGGCCACCGCGTCGTGACGCTCGATTGCGCGATCGGACAACAGTTGTGCGAGTGCGTCGTCGTCGAGGAAAGTGCCATCGGCGGCGAGGACCGACGTGCTGGGCAGATTCTTCGCGCCGGGAATGTGGCCGGCGACCGGATCGAGGGGCTCCACGTCGCCGCGGTAGCGCTCCGGTGCGCGCGCATCAAGCAGCGTCACGGTGCCTTCGGCGACCCGCTCGGCCATCAGCGTGGGGCGGGCTCCGGCATACAGATCATCTTGGGGCACAGTTACATTCCCGGGCGCCGGATCGACCGGCCCGGTCTCGAGGCGTTGCCCGGCCGAGCGCCACGCGGCCAGGCCGCCGTCCAGAATGCGGACGTTGTCGATGCCGGCCGCGGTGAGCACCCACCAGGCCCGCGCGGAACCGGCGCGATTCCAGTCGTCGTAGACCACCACCAGGCCGCCCTGCCGAATCCCCCAGCGGCGCGCGGCGGCCTCCAGGGCACGACCAGACGGCAGTGGGTGACGGCCTCGGCCGAACACCGTGTGGTCGCTGAGCTCGTCGTCGAGCGACACGTACACCGCGCCCGGAATGTGCCCGTCCAGGTAGGCTGCCCGCCCGTCGGGAGCGTCGACCCGCCAGCGCACGTCCAGGATGGTCACCGGGTCGCCTGCCGAAATGATGTCCGCCAACTCGGCGGCGGTGATCAATACCTGAGTGCGTGCTCCCACCGGATCCTCCTCATCGGTCTCCAGCGAGCCTAGCCAGCACCCCGGGCATACCGGGGGACGTGGGCGGCGTCGGACTTCTGAAACGCTAGGCGGTCTGTTCGGAACGACCGGTCGGGTCGTCGAAGGCCGGCGCCCCGAGCGACGCCAGCATGCCGGCCGCGGCGCGGTGCCAGGTGAAGTCCTCGGCGCGGCGTCGCGCGGAGATGCGTCGCTCCCGCTCGGGCCGACTGGCGATGGCGCTGACCGCTTTTGCGATGGCGGCCGGGTCATTGTCGGCCGACGCCCCGCTGTCCGGCGTGATGATCTCCGTAAGCGCCGACGTTCGCGAAACCACGGCGGGCGTTCCGCACGCCAGCGACTCCAACGCGGCCAGCCCGAACGTCTCGTGCGGCCCCGGCGCCAGCGTCACATCGGCCGAGGCCAACAACTGCGCCACCGCGGTGCGATCGGAGACGAAACCGGTGAAGTCGATCGGCAGGCGCGCGGCCTGTCGCTCCAGCCTGGACCGCAACGGCCCCTCGCCGACGACCACCAGCCGCGCGTCGATACCGGCGTGGCGCAGCGCACCGAGTGCATCGATGCT
Source organism: Mycobacterium sp. 1482292.6 (assembly GCF_001672995.1). Taxonomy (NCBI): domain Bacteria; kingdom Bacillati; phylum Actinomycetota; class Actinomycetes; order Mycobacteriales; family Mycobacteriaceae; genus Mycobacterium; species Mycobacterium sp. 1482292.6. Next base: position 31,808 of record NZ_LZKV01000221.1, read on the forward strand.
GCGGTCGACCCGCTTTTCCACCGACAGCCGCCCGCAGTGCACCAGCAACAGCTGCGTCGGTGCGGCCCACCGTTCGCGCACCAGATAGGAGTGGCGGCGCGGATGAAACGTCTGCAGGTCCACACCGAGCGGGACGGTAACGGTGTTGTCGGCGCCGATCCGGTCGAATTCCTCGCGGGCGAAACCGGTGGTGCACACCACGGTGTCGTAGTTCGCCGCGGTGCGCGCGTTGGCGATGTCGGCGAACTTCTGCGCGGCTCTCCGCGGAAGAACCTGTCCGACAAGGCGATCCAAGCGCTCATGAGAGATCATCACCGTCGTGGCGCCGTGATCGCGTCCCCACCGGCCGAGCGACCGCAGGGTGAGGCGGTCCGAAACCTCCAATGCGTCGGGTCGCAGGGCTGCCAGTAGCGCCTTCACCCGTCCCGGCAGCACCGCCCGATAGCCGCCGGTGAAAGGAATCAGGCGGGCCGGCAACGTGATTCGCACCACGCCGGTGTACAGCTGGGCGCGCTCGGCGCATTGACCGGGAACGATCAAGAACACCTCGTGGCCGCTGGCGCAATATTCCGCGCCCAACCGGTCGATCGCGGTGCGGAGGCCGCCGGAGCGAGGGCCATAGAAATTGGCGACCTGTACAACGCGCATAACGTGAGGACACGCGGTGCGCGTGTGCACTCATCAATGCGGGACCGACGGGTGCCTTAACACTGCGTGAACTTCGCTTGCACGGTTGCCCGCGTCGTCCGCAATCGGCATGCTGACGGCCGCGTTCGGGTCAGTCGCCTTTAGGGCCTTCGGCTTTGCTGATCCGCTCGGCGAGGTCGGCGCCCGACAGCTGTGCGTCGAGGAACGCACCGGACCGGGGCAGGCTCAGATGCAGCTGTGATGCCCCGCTGCTCGCCACGGTGCCGCGATCGAGAGTGAAGTCGAGGATGTGGCCGCCGGCGCTGCGTTCGTTGTTGAGGAAGTGCAGGTGGTAGCCGGCCACGGAGATGCCCTGTTCGAAGTCGGGAGTGCGGAATCCGACCACGGTGCCCGACACGTCGGTGAAGACGGTCTCGGACTGCTCTTCGGTGGCCTGGGTCAACGGGGGATAGGGCGGCTGCTGCGCCATCACGGTGCGGGTGTGCAGTTCGCGGAACTGCCCGTCGACCCGGATGGCGTAGATCAGGTTGGGGCTTTCGATCTGGCGGTCGATCTCACTCGTCAAATCCATTCGGCGGGTGAGGGTTTGGATTGCGATCTCGAAGTCGGTGTGAAACCTGGTGACCGCCGCGAACGGTGTGCGGTCGGTCGCCGCCGCCCGGCTCGCGGATCCGTCCGCACGCAGCCGATAGCACACCCCGTCCAGCACCACCATCTCGCCGTCGAGATGGTTGAAGGTGCCCAGGCCGAAGTCACCGTGCCGCAGCAGATCGGCCACGGTGACGTCGCCGTCGTATACACCCTCGAGCAATGCGCTGATCGTGGAGAACTGATAGACCTCGTTGTCGGCGTCTTGATGCGCGAGAAGCCCTGTCGCCCAATTGCGGAATCGCTCGTACGCGCCGGAATGCTTGTCCATGATCCCTACTCGAACGGGTCGTCGTGTAATTGTTCGGCCAGGTCGACGTTGTGGCTGTAATCCACCGGAACGTCTATCAGCGAGGGTCCGTCCTCGGCCAACGCCTGGCGTAACGTGGCGCTGAACTCGTCCAGGCTGGTCACCCGATACCCATTGGCGCCGAAAGCCGCTGCGTAGGAGACGATGTCGTAGTCGCCGAGCTGGATCCCGGACTTGCGGCCGTATTTGAGGGCTTCCTGAAAGCCCACCATGTCGTAGGTGTTGTCGCGAAAGACGATGTGAGTGAACGACAAACCCAGCCGGGTTGCGGTCTCGAGCTCCTGGCTGGAGTACAGAAACCCACCGTCCCCGGAGACGGACACGACCGGCGTACCGGGCCGCGTCAGGCACGCGGCCATCGCCCAGGGCAGAGCAACCCCAAGGGTCTGCTGCCCATTGGAGAACAGCAGTCGGCGCGGCTCGTATACGCGGAAGTGGCGGGCCATGTAGATGTAGACCGAGCCGATGTCGCAGGCGATGGTGGCATCGTCGACCAGTTCCTCGCGCAGCCGCAGCACAACGGCGACCGGATTGAGGCCGGCGCCCTCCGGCTTTCGAGAGCCCGCGGTGATATCGATGTGCGACAAGCGTTTTCGCAGCACGTCGATCTCGTCTTGATATTCGTTCGCGAGGGTGAGGTCGGTGAGTGTGTCCGTCAAGGCGGCGAGAGTGGCAGCGATGTCGCCCAGCAACTCGTTCGTCGGCTGATAGTTGTTGTCGATCCCGGCCGGAATCGAGTCGATGTGCACCACGGTGCGGTCGACGTCGCTGTTCCACAGTCCCGGGTCATATTCGACGGCGTCGTAGCCGACAGTGACCAGGACGTCGGCTTGACCGACGATGACATCGCCGGGCTGGTTGCGGAACAGGCCGACCCGGCCCAAGAAGTTGTCTTCCAGCGATCGTGACACCACCCCGGCGGCCTGAAACGTCTCCACCACCGGCAGACCCGTGGTGGCGATCAGGGCGCGCAGCGCCAGGCAGCTGTCCGGATCGGCGCCGCGGCTACCGACGAGAAGCGCGGGGCGGCGCGCGGCCCGGATCACCTCGGTGGCCCTGCGGATAGCGGACGCCGGGGCCGCCGCCAACTCGGGGATCGGAAGGCGGCGGGTGATGCCCGCTGTCGTGGGTGCGGCCAACACGTCGGCGGGCAGCACGACGGCGGCCGCTCCGCGCGGCTCGGCGACCGCGGCGCGAAAGGCGGTGACGGTGGCCTCGGCGACATCGTTGGGGTCGTTGACCTCTCCGGTGAACTTGGTCACCGTCTTGAGCAATGCGGCGGCGTCCATCGACTGATGCGTCCGCTTGAGCCGGTCCTCCCGGCGCACCGCGCCGCATAGCGCGACCACCGAGTCCTGTTCGGTGTTGGCGGTCAGCAGACCGGTGGCCAGGTTCGCGGTGCCGGGCCCGGACGTCACCAGTACGACGCCAGGGATGCCGGTGAGCCGCCCGGTCGCTGCGGCCATGAACGCCGCGTTTTGTTCATGGCGGCACACGACGAGCTGCGGTCCACCGTCCACCAGGGCGTCGTACACGGCGTCGATCTTGGCGCCGGGCACACCGAATACGTACTGCACGCCCTGCGCCGATAAGACGTCGACGATCTTTTGGGCGCTGCGCACGGGCTCACCCTGTTCTGTGGACGCCATGTTGCCCAGTCTGGCCGCTGGCGCCGCTATGCGCTCGTCGGCGGCCCGAACCAACGCTGCAGCGCCGCGCGCAGGGCCGCCTCGTCGGCCGGCCCGAATTCGTCGGCGGCCCATGCGACATAGCCGTCCGGCCGGATCAGCAGCGCCGCGGCGGGCCGCTCGGCGATGCTCGCCGTGACGGTGTCGACACGATCGGTCCAGCCACTTGCCGTGTCCGCGACGGCGCCGTCGAGGTCGAGCAGCACCGGGCGGGCGTCGTGCAGCAGCTCGGCGACGCGCCGGCCGTCATCGAGCGTCAGGTCCGGCACCAGGCAGCCCGACAGTCTATGGTCGTCAGCTACGTCGTACCGAACATCGTTGCCGGCCAGCAGTTTCGCCATGTGCCGGGCGACGTCGGGAAGGGCGAACAGTTCGCCCATGAGCGTTCGTAGCGCAGCGACTTCGGGCCCCGGCGCCATGAGGGCGGTCTGCGACATCGAGTGCATCATGACGCGCTGACCCACGGGGTGGCGCTCGGACTGGTAGGTGTCGAGCAGTCCGGCCGGCGCCGTTCCCATGAGCTCGGCCGCCAGCTTCCAGCCCAGGTTCATCGCGTCCTGCAGGCCAAGGTTCAGGCCCGGCCCGCCCATGGCGCTGTGCACATGGGCGGCATCGCCGAGCAGCAGAACGCGCTTGTCGCGGTAGCGCTCCGCGTGGCGTGTGTTCTGCCCGTTGATCCGGCGCAGCGCGTGCGGCCCCGGGCCTTTCGGTTCCTCGAACGGCAGATCCACGCCGAGGACGCGACGCGCGCTCTCGCGCAGTTCGGCCAGGCTCATCGGTTTGTCCTCCACCGGCGGCCCGAACTCGATGGTGCCGAACAGCGAGCGGCCCGGTTCGAACTCGGCATAGATCAGCCCGCCGCAATCCAATCGCGTGTGACCGAACGCAATCCGGCCGAACCCGGGAACTTCGATGCCGCCGTCGGCGCGGCGGAGTCCGTCGGGGATGTGCACGTGGGCCAGCCGCCCGACGGTCTGCGATGTGTACCCGGGAAACCCGATGCCCACGGTCTTGCGGACCAGGCTGCGTCCGCCGTCGGCGCCCACCAGATAACCGGCGTCGATGCGATACTCGCGCTCCGGCGAGGACACGGTCACCGCAACGGAATCCGCTTCCTGCCGCAGGCCGGTCAGTTGGTGCGCCCAGCGGATGTCCACTCCGAGGTCCCGCGCCCGCTTCTCCAGTAGCCGTACCACCCGGGGCTGCTGGATGGGCAACGCGTACATCGGGTTCTCGGGCACTTGGGAGAAGTTCAGCGTCATGGCCGCGAAGATCCACCTGTAGACCGGTTGCGGGGGATTGGGGTCACCGGTGAACTCCCGGTACAGGCCGCGCAAGTCGAGCATCCGAACCACTTGGCCGACAAGGCCGTTCGCCTTCGGCTCGGAGCTGGGACCGGGCAGGGCGTCCAACACGACGGGCCTGATGCCGGCCAGCGCCAATTCGCAGGCCACCAGCAGTCCGTTGGGCCCGGCGCCGGCGATGACGACGTCGGCGTGTTCGTCAGCCATGACGTGCCTTCTTTCTGGTGGGTTCGGGTAGTCCGGCGCTGACGGCGGCGAAGCCCTCGCGGATCAGGGCGGTGATGGCCACCGGCGGATCGGCCCGCACGTAGGCGTCGGCGGCGGCGTCGCCGACCGCCCGTACCACGGCCATCACCAACCGGGGGTACAGGTCGTGATCGGGGTCGGTCCCCGTGCGTTCGGCGATGACGTTGAGTAACTCGTCGAAGAGGTTGTGCGGCACCGAATTCCGCACTTGCGGATGCATGACGAGCTTGCGGACCTCGACGAGCTCTTGGCGGCTGGGGACGCGGTTCTCGTCACCGTGCACATCGCCGAAGTCGGCCTCCAGGGGTTCCAGCACGGCATGGGTGAGCGCGGTCCAGAGCGGTTCGTCGGCGGGCCGCTGCCGCAGCGCATCGACGCTGCGACGCACGCGTTCGGCCTGCCGGTAGGCCAGCGCCTCGTATTTGCCGCTGAAGTAGTTGTTGAACGTGCGCAGTGAGACGCCGGCCAGGTTGGCGACGTCCTCGCGCGTCACGTTTTCCAGGCCGCGCTCGAAAGCCAGCCGCAACGCGGCGTCACTGAGCGCGCGCCGGGTGTCGGCCTTCTTGCGCTCCCGGAGCCCGCTCATAGCGCCCAACGTACGCCGAACTTGCCCGGTGGGCAAGATTGCCTAGTGGGCAATTTTCGCCTAGCGCGCGCCCCAGTCCCACCGGGGCGTGGTGATCAGAGTCTGGCCGCTGATGCGTGTTTCGCCCCAGTCCTTGTACAGCTCGATTTCGACGGCCTCGCCGTCGGAGCCCTCGCCCAGCGGACTTGTGCCCAGGAATTCCAGCAGCGTGCGGGAGTGGGTGACCACCACGACCTGGGTCTTGGCGGCGGTGGTGCGGATCAGCGAGGCCAGCGGTGCCACCAGGTCGGGGTGCAGCGAGGTCTCGGGTTCGTTCAGCACCATCAGCGACGGCGGTTGCGGGCTCAACAGCGCGGCGGCCCACAGCAGGAAACGCAGTGTGCCATCGGATAACTCGGCCGCGCGCAGCGCGCGCAGCATGCCGCGCTGACGCAGCTGGAGGTCGAACAACCCATCATGGATGGCCACCGAGACGGTGGCGCCGTCGAACGCTTCGGCGACCGCCCGGGTCAGGTCGTCGAACCCCGATTCGAGGATCGTCTGGATCGCGGCCGCGAGGTCGCTGCCGTCGTCGGAGAGCACCGGGGTGCGGGTGCCCACCTGCGGGTGGCGCGCGGGCGCCCCCGCGTCCACCCGAAAGCCGTCGTAGAACCGCCAGCCGCGCAATCGTTCTCGCACGGCCGCCAGCTCGGGTAGCGCGTGCGGGTGGGCGTACTCGGCGAGCACGCTGTGATACGACGGCAGGGTTCGGGACAACTCGTCGAAACCGCCGCCGGAATCCGCGCTGGCCTCGGCGAAGACGCGCGACCGTCGCACCAGCGTCGTGCTGGGCCGCAGCACCGGACCGGCGAACAGCACCTCGCGTTTGATCTCCGGATCGCGGGCGAACACCGACTCCCCGGCAGACTGCGGCAGGCCCAGATCCACCAGGTAGCCGAAATCGTCTGCGGCGAAACCCATTTCGAGTGACACGGGCCGGCTGCGCACGGTGCCCTCGGTTTTCCCGGAGCGTCGCGCGCCGGCCGGCTGCTCGGGGCCGGCCCACAGCACCGATTGCAGGCCGCCCTCGCGGGCCAGCGACCCGATCACCTCGCCGCGGCCGCAATCGGCCAGCAGCCGCAGCGCGCGATACAGCGACGACTTGCCGGCGCCGTTGGCGCCGGTGATCACCGACAGCCGGCCCAGCGGCAGGATCACCTCGCGCAGCGAGCGATACCCGCGGATCGCGACGGTGTGCAGCATGGGCCCGACTGTACGGTCGGGCACCGACGGGCCCTACTCCTCCTCGTCGCCGTCGTCGACCGCGGCGGCGAGAAGCTGCACTTCCTCGAGATCCATCTCGTTCTGCAACTCGCGCAACACGATGTCGTCGATCAGGTTCTGGTTGCGCAGCGCGGTGATCTCCCGGCGCTTGTGTTCGAGCACGCCCAGCCGCACCCGGCGGACCTTCTCACGACCCTTGAGGATGCGGGTGTCCGGCGAACCGTTTTCGGTCGCCAGGACCAACGCGGCCTTTTCCTCGTATTCCTTCTGCAGCCGCCGCCGCAGTTCGTCGCTGAGGCCGACCTCGTCGGCGACCGTGGGCAATGCGGCCAGGGCGGCCTGCGTGCCCCGACAACGAGCCAGTTGCAGCTCCTCGGCGTGGGTGGCGTCCTCGGGCATGTTCGCCCAGCGGACGACGGCGGGCAGCGTACTGCCCTGCACCAACACGGTCACCAGGATGACGACGGTGACGATGAAGATCAGCAGGCTGCGGTCGGGGAACGGCGCGCCGCTCAGCGTCGTTACCGGCACGGCCACCGCCGCGGCCAGCGAGACGGCGCCCCGGAATCCCGCCCAGACGGTGACGAAGCGTTGCCGCCAGGTGACCCGACGTTCGCGTTGCACCTCGCGGCGGTCGATGAGCCGGATCAGCAGCGTGGTGATTTCTCCCCAGAAGATGCGAGACACGATGACCACGCCGGTGATCACCAACGCCACGAACAAGGCGTGGCGAACTCCGCCGTCGACGCCCACGATGCCGCGCAGCGCACCTGGGATCTGGACACCGACGAAGACCCACAACGAGCCGTTGAGCAGGAATGTCGCGATGTCCCAGAAGGCGAAGGACTGCAGCCTGGAGCGGGCCCGGATCACCAGCGGGCTGGCGTAGGCGAGGACCAGGGCTGACACCATCACCGCGACCACGCCGCTGCAGTCCAACGACTGAGCCAGCAGGAAGGCCGCGAACGGCGTCACCAGGCTCAAAGCCCCTTCCTCCTGCGGTGCGTCGATTCGTTTGCGCAGCAGCGTCACCGCGCCACCGACCAGCAGGCCGGCGGCGATGCCGCCGAGGTAGGAAACGATGAACCGGACGGTCACCTCGGGCGGGGTGATCGAGGCCCCGCCGATCGCGACGTTGACGCTGACGGCGAACAGGACCAGGGCGGTGCCGTCGTTGATCAGACTCTCGGCCTTAAGCACCGTCAGCGATCGGCGCGGCAGCTTCTTGGCCAGACCGGCCACCGCGGCCGCGTCGGTGGGCGACAAGACCGCGCCCAAGACGCCGGCCGCGTGCGGGTTCATGCCCAGCGCCCGTGCCGTCCACGACACCGCGACCGCGGTGGCGATCACCAGGACGACGCTGAGGAAGACGATGATGCGCGCGTTGGCCCGGATCTCGCGGAAGCTGGTGTTGAGGCCCTCCCAGTACAGGATCGCGGGAAGAAACAGCAACAACACGATCTCGCCGTTGACATGGATGTGCGCGAAATGGGGGATCAGGCCCACCAGGACGCCCAGGAAGATGAGCAACACCGGGGGGCCGACGCGGTAGCGCCGTCCGATGACCGTCCCCACGATGACGGTGGACACCAGGGCAACGATCAGTTCGAGGCCAAACACCAGCCCATCCTGCCGGACGCCACGCATGGCGTCCTCGTCGCCTATCTTCGGTCTGGATCAGACCTATTAGGCTCCGGAGCGACACCGAAGGGGGATCTGGTGAAGGTCAGGCTGCTGGTGACAGTCGCCGCGCTCATGTTGTCGACGGTGGTGGGCTGCCACTTCGCCTCCAGGAACCCGCCGTCGACCAAAACGCTCCAGGTGCCCATGACCGACGTGCTGACGCAGAGCGAGATCACCCAGACCGTCACCCTCGCCGTCGGCAACACCCTGATCGTGCAGCTGGGTTCCAACTACACCACGCCCTACCGGTGGAACCCCGACACCAGGATCGGCGACTCGTCGGTCATCAAGCAGCTCAGTCACGAGTTCGAGCAGCCGGCCTCGGACGCCCTGGGGGCGCCGGGCACCGAGGTGTGGACGTTCAGCGCGCTGAAACCGGGGACCACCACGGTCAGCACGGCCTACACCAGCTTTGTGGGCAAGGACGCCAAGCCCGCGTGCACCTACACGCTGACCGTCACCGTGCAATAAGGCTGCGGGCTCATCGGTCGTCGGGCTACGGTCTGGTCGTGTTCGGATTTCTTCGCAACCTGACCCAAATCGGCCAGCTGCCCGCGCCGTTGCGCGAGGAACTCGAAGCCGAGGGGATCACCTTCAGCGCGGGACGGGTCGGGGTGGTCCGGCACTTCAGTGGCCATGTGCCCGGGGTGTATTCGGCCTCCGGGGTCTCCCGCTATACGGGCGGGTTCGCGTTCAGCGCCGCGCGGATCGTCGCCACCTTCCCGGCCCGCGGTGACGCCAACCTGCGCTCCATCGACTGCCCCTGGGATACCGACAAGGGTCCGGCGCGGGCCACCATCACCAACAAGGGCCTCGGGATCGACATCGATCTCCGCGGCGTCGACCCGGCCTTCAGCGGCTCGATGCGGCTCAACTACAAGAAGAAGATTCCCGACGAGGTGCTCGAAGCCCTGCCCCGGACGGCGCTGCGAGTGCCGGTGGACCCGGTGTTCGTGTACCGGGCGGCCGGCGTGCGTCCCAAGGCCTGACCCCTACGAAACCTCCGGCGCCGCAAGCACATCGGCGCGCAGGTGCGCCGCATAGACCTCGGCGAGGAACTGCTCGACGGCGACCGCGGTGTGCGCGGCGCGGACCGAGCCGAAGATGTCGAAAGCGTGTTGGGTGAATGGCAATTCGGCGTAGACCACCGGTTGGGCACTGGTTTTCCGCAGCTGTTCGACGAGCGTGCGGGCCTGCTCGACGTAGGCCAGCGAGTCGTTGCGCCCGTGCAGGACGAAAAACGGGGGAGCGTCGGGGTTGAAGTGGTTGACCGGTGACGCGGCTTCGAACGTCTGCAGGTGCGTGTCGGGCTTCTGCTTGATGATCGACTTGATCAGCAGCCCCGGCATCATCGGATGCAGCGTCTTGTCGAATCGGGTGAAGTCGTAGATGCCGTAGAACGGCACGGCCGCTTGCACCCGGGTGTCGGCGTCTTCGAAACCCGGTTGGAACTGCGGGTCATTGGGCGTCAGCGCGGCCAGCGCCGACAGGTGGCCGCCGGCCGAGCCGCCGGTGATGACGACGAAGTCGGGGTCACCGCCGTATTCGGCGATGTGCTCTTTGACCCAGGCGAGGGCGCGCTTGACGTCGACGATGTGGTCGGGCCAGGTGTTGCGCGGGCTGTGCCGGTAGTTGATCGCCACGCAGACCCAGCCCAGCTCGGCGAGGTGGCTCATCAACGGATGCGCTTGTCCCCGTTTGTTTCCCGTCGTCCAGGCGCCGCCCGGGATCTGGAAGAGCACCGGCGCCTTGCCGGCCGGGTCCAGGTCGGGACGGCGCCAGATGTCGAGGTGGTTGGCGCTGCCGTATTCGCCGTAGCTGATGTCGGAGTCGTGGGCGTAGTCGCGGTAGATTCGCAGCATCCTCAGGAGACCTGGCGTCTTGGCGGTGCCGGCGCCGGCGGGCCGGCGCCACAGACCCCTCGTCTCGGTGAGCCGATCGGGCCCCAGTCCGTCGTCCAACGCCTCGGTTAGCGGGACGTTGGCTCGATGGCCCGCGCGGCTGAGGTTCAACAGGCCGAGGGCCGAGAGGCCGGCGACGACCCACGCGATGATGCGCAGCGGCGGGTTGATGCGGCGGCCGGTCACCGCCAGTCCGGCGAGCTGGCTCAGCAGCGTCTGCAGCGGTAATTCGGTGACGACGAGGCCGAACATCCAGGAGTACAGCGACGGGAATCCGCCGCGCGCCAAGGGTCGGTAGGCGTTGACGGTGGACGCGGCGGTGACGGTGGTGACCGCGGCCGCCCCTATGTGCCGGATGACGTGGAGGATTCTCGCTGTCCGCATGGCCTCACCTTACGAGTAGCTGACTCTCGGATTCGCTAGCGCATCTGCTAGCGGATTTGAGAAGGGCTTTGTCGTCTCGGAGAGGTGCGGCACCCACCAGCCCGCCGCCTCGCCCCAACACCGTGCGCACCTCTCCGGGTGGGGATGAGTGACTCGCGAAACCGCTAGCACCCGTGCTACCAACCCGGCGTGAACCACTACACCTACCGCGTCGCGTGGTCGCCGTACCACGGCCAATATGTCGGCACCTGTCTCGAATTGCCGTTCATGCGGCGCGAAGCGCCGACCGCGCAAGAGGCCATCGGCGAAATCGAGACGGCCGTCGACCGCCACGTCGAAATCATGTTGTCGACCGGCGAAACGGTTCCGACCCCCATGGCGGACCGCCGCTACAGCGGCACGATCGTGATCAGGACCTCCCCGGAGCTGCACAGCCGCCTCGCGGTCGAAGCCGCCGAACAACAGGTCTCGATGAACCAGTGGGTGGTGCAGCAGCTTTCGGGCCGGCGGCCCAGCGACACGTTCGGGCTCTCCGGCTGGGATTAGCGGCCCGCGACGGCTAGGACGCTTCGGCTCTGCTCTCCAGCTCCTTGACCGGGGCGGGGTCGTTCTCGGTCAGCCCGACCTTCGCCGCGCCGCCGGGCGAGCCGAGCTCGGTAAAGAAATCGGCGTTGATCTGCAGGTATTGGCTGTGCTCGTCGGGCAGGTCGTCCTCGTAGAAGATGGACTCGACGGGGCACACCGGCTCGCAGGCACCGCAGTCGACGCACTCGTCGGGGTGGATGTAGAGCATCCGCGCGCCCTCGTAGATGCAGTCGACGGGGCATTCCTCGATGCACGCCTTGTCTTTGATGTCCACACAGGGTTCGGCGATCACGTAGGCCACGGGGGTTGTCCTTCCTTCTGGCTAGCGGGGTCAGCCGGGTGCGGCCGTCAAAACACGGTCAGGCTGGCTAATTTAGCGGCTCGTGCCGGGCGTGAGTAGAGGTGCGGCGTTGTGGTGTCACAAGCTATAGTTGTGTCACACGATTTGATTGTGAGCCGCCGCCCATGCCCCTCAGCCCCCGGCTGCCCGAACTCGCGTCGTTCGAGGCGTTTCTGGCGATCGCCGAGACCGGCAGCCTCGGGCGGGCCGCACGCCAACTCGGGCTGACCCAGCAGGCCATTTCCCGCCGGCTCGCCACCATGGAGGCCCAGATCGGCGTGACGCTGGCCGTGCGCACGACGCGCGGCTCGCAACTTACGCCCGCCGGGCTGATCGTCGCGGACTGGGCGACCCGTCTGCTCGAAGTCGCCAACGAGGTCGACGCGGGTCTCGGCTCGCTGCGCAAGGAGGGCCGCGAACGCATCCGCGTGGCGGCCAGCCAGACCATCTCCGAACAACTCATGCCGCACTGGCTGCTGTCCCTGCAGGCCGAGGCGGCGCGGCACGGCGACACCGCGCCTCAGGTGATCCTGACCGCCACCAACAGCGAGCACGCCATCGCCTCGGTCCGCGACGGCAGCGCGGATCTCGGATTCGTCGAAAACCCGGGCACGCCAAAGGGTTTGGGCAGCTGCGTGGTGGGGGAGGACGAGCTGGTGATCGTGGTTCCGCCCAATCACAAGTGGGCGCGACGGTCGCGGGTGGTGACCGCGCGCGAACTCGCGCAGACGCCGTTGGTGGCCCGGGAACCCCATTCGGGTATCCGCGATTCGCTGACGGCCGCGTTGCGCAAGGTGCTCGGCGAGGACATGCAGCAGGCCACACCCGTGCTGGAGCTGACCTCCGCGGCGGCCATGCGCGCCGCCGTGCTCGCCGGCGCGGGCCCGGCCACCATGAGCCGGCTGGCGGTCGCCGACGACCTGGCGGACGGGCGGCTATACGCGATCAACATCCCGGAGTTGGATCTGCGGCGCAAGTTTCGGGCGATCTGGATCGGCGGGCGCACGCCGCCACCGGGAGCGATCCGCGACCTGCTCAGCCACATCACCAGCCGCACCGCGGCCGCGAAAGCTTAGGCCGCGGCGTCGTCGGCCAGCGCCTCGTCGTAGCGGTCCAGCACCGTCTCGGCCACCAGCCGGTGCGACCCCAGCGGCGCCGCCATCGCAATGTCGTTGTCGCGGGCGAACTTTGACACGCCATCGGTGATGAAGCCGGGCGCCAAGAACCACGGCGCGATGACCAGCCGGCGCGCGCCGCGGCGGCGCAACTGGTCGGCGGCGTGGGCCACCGACGCCTCGGGCCGGGTGGCGAATGCGGTTGTGGCCGCGGCCCATCGGGTCCCGGCGGCCAGCCGGCCCGCCACCTTCGCGGTGCGCGCGTTGGCGGCGAGGTTCGACGAGCCGATCGCGACCACCATCACCCCGAGATCGTCGTCATGTGGCGACACCCCGACCTCGGCCAGGCGTTCGCGCAGCACCGAAACCAGCCGATCGTCCTCGCCGAGCACGTCGGACTGCCTGATGCCGTGCGCTCCGGCATCGGCGATCTGCTGGGGAATGTCCAACCGCGCGTGATAGGCGCTGGCCAGCAGGAAGGGGGCGACCACCGCGCGGCGGCTGTCCGGCAACCCGGCCAGCACGTCGACGAAGTTCGGGGCGTTGAGTTCCAGGAACGCCAGCCGCACGTCGAGGTCCGGCCGCATCCGCGAGAGACGGTCGGCCACGGCTTCGGCGTTGGCGCCCGACCGGGGGTCGCGGCTGCCGTGCGCGGTGAGTACGAGCGTGTTCATCGAATCCTCAGCGCAGCTCGTCCTCGTCGGCGCGCAGCGCCCAGGAGGCGAACGTCTCGCCGTCCTCGCGGCCGTCCAGGTACTTGCGGGTGACCCGGTCGATGTAGTCGCCCAGTTCGGCGCTGGTGACCTTGTGCTGGCGCAGTTTTCGGCCGAAGCCGCTCTGCTCGCCCAGGCCGCCGCCGAGGTGCACCTGGAAGCCCTCGACCGAATTGCCGTCGCCGTCATCGATCCACTGCCCCTTGAACCCGATGTCGGCCACCTGAATTCGGGCGCACGAGTTGGGGCATCCGTTGAGGTGCACGCTGATCGGCAGGTTGAGCCTGGAATCGACGTCGGCCAGGCGCTGTTCCAGCTCGGGCACCAAAGTCTGTGCGCGCACCCGGGTTTCGGCGAACGACAGCTTGCAGTACTCGATTCCGGTGCACGCCATGGTGTTCTTGCGCCACGACGACGGCCGTGACGGCAGGCCCAGCGCGTCCAGGCCGGCGACCAGTTCGTCGACCTTGTCGTCGGGAACGTCGAGGATGACCAGCTTCTGGAAAGGGGTCCACCGGGCCCGGTCGGAGCCGGCCTTCTCCATCAGGTCGGCCACCGCCGACAGGGTGCTACCCGTCACCCGCCCGACGATCGGCGCGACGCCAACGGCGTTGAGCCCGTTCTTGATCCGCTGCACCCCGACGTGGTCGATGGTGTGCTTGACCGGCGCGGGCGCCGGCCCGTCGATCAACCGGCGGTTGAGGTATTCGGTTTCCAGCACTTCGCGGAACTTCTCCACGCCCCAGTCCTTGACCAGGAACTTCAGCCGGGCCTTGGCGCGCAGCCGCCGGTACCCGTAGTCACGGAACAGCTGGGTGACGCCCTCCCAGACGTCGGCGACCTCGTCCAGCGGCACCCACGCGCCGAGGCGCTGGGCCAGCATCGGATTGGTCGACAGGCCGCCGCCCACCCACAGGTCCAGGCCGGGCCCGTGTTCGGGGTGGTTGACGCCAACGAACGCGATGTCGTGGGTCTCGTGGGAGACGTCCTGCAAACCGGACACCGCGGTCTTGTACTTGCGCGGCAGGTTGGCGTACTCGGGGTTGCTCAGCGAGCGGCGGACGATCTCGTCGATCGCGGGCGAGGGGTCGAGGATCTCGTCGAGCGAGTCGCCGGCCAGCGGCGACCCGTGGATGCCACGCGGGCAGTCGCCGCAGGCCTCGGTGGTCTGCAGCCCCACGGATTCGAGCCGGCGCCAGATCTCGGGGACGTCCTCGATGCGGACCCAGTGCAGCTGCAGGTTTTCCCGGTCGCTGATGTCCGCGGTGTCGCGGGCGAATTCGGTGGAGATCTGGCCCAGGGTGCGCATCGTGTGCGCGGTCATCGCCTTGCCGTCGGAGCGGACCCGCATCATGAAGTACTTGGCTTCGATCTTGTCGGTGTTCTCGTCACCGGTCCAGCTGCCGTCGTAGCCCTGCGCGCGCTGGGTGTAAAGGCCCATCCAGCGGAACCGCCCGCGCAGGTCGTCCTTGGCGATGCTGTCGAAGCCCTCTTTGGCGTAGACGTTGATGATGCGGTCGCGCACGTTCAGCGGCGCGTCGTCGGACTTGAACTGCTCGGCGTGGTTGAGCGGTTCGCGATCGCCGAGGGCCCACTGACCGTCGTTGCGTGTCTTGACGGGACGTGCGGTGGTCATATGGCGTTCTCATTCCTCGCGGCGACGCATTGTCTGCGGTTATGCGGCCACAGGATGGGCTGTCGGGCCGCGGCATCGCGATGATGTTGGGTCTTTTGGCACCCGCAAGTTCGTCGTTGGACCCACGGGTCGCGATTTCCATGGTGCACCAGTTACGACGGCGTCAGTAGAGGTCATGTGTTGTGAAGGCACAACCGCGCGTTGTGTGCGCTGCTTCACGTCTTTGCCTTGGCGGCCAGCGGGATTGGGCCGGCGTTTGCCGGACTCGCAGTAGGGTGGCCGCTTATGAGCACCTCCGACGTCCACGACGTGATCGTTATTGGTTCGGGTCCTGCTGGGTATACCGCGGCGTTGTATGCGGCGCGGGCGCAGTTGGCGCCGGTGGTGTTTGAGGGGACGTCGTTTGGTGGGGCGTTGATGACGACCACCGAGGTGGAGAATTTCCCGGGTTTTCGGGACGGGATCACGGGTCCGGAGTTGATGGATCAGATGCGTGAGCAGGCGCTGCGCTTTGGGGCCGATCTGCGGATGGAAGACGTCGACTCGGTCTCGTTGCAGGGTCGAATCAAGTCGGTGACCACGGCCGAGGGTGAGACGGTGCGCGCGCGGGCGGTGATCTTGGCCATGGGGGCGGCGGCCCGGTATTTGGGGGTGGCTGGTGAGCAGGAGTTGTTGGGCCGCGGGGTGTCCTCGTGTGCGACTTGTGATGGGTTCTTTTTCAAGGACCAGGACATCGCGGTGATCGGGGGTGGGGATTCGGCGATGGAGGAGGCCACCTTTTTGACCCGCTTTGCCCGCAGTGTGACGTTGGTGCATCGGCGTGCGGAGTTTCGGGCGTCGCGGATCATGCTCGAACGGGCCAAGGCCAACGACAAGATCACCATCCTGACGAACAAGGCGGTCGAGGCCGTCGAGGGTGAGTCCACGGTGACGGGTTTGCGGGTGCGCGACACGCTCACCGGGGAGGTGTCGAGGTTGCCGGTGACCGGGGTGTTCGTGGCCATCGGTCATGACCCGCGTTCGGAGTTGGTGCGTGAGGTGGTCCAGACCGACCCCGACGGTTATGTGCTGGTCCAAGGCCGCACCACGAGTACATCGATTGAGGGGGTGTTCGCCGCCGGGGACCTGGTGGATCGCACCTACCGCCAAGCCATCACCGCCGCGGGCAGCGGCTGCTCGGCCGCCATCGACGCCGAACGCTGGCTCGCCGACCACGAAGAAACCGACGTGGATGCGTCCGTCACGCCGGCGATCGGTCGAGAGCCGTTGCGTAGCTGAGGTTTTCAGGCCGAGGTTGTCTAACGCCGCGACGTGAGATGGGCGGTGACGACCGGCGTCACCCGCGCGATCAGTTCGTCCACCGGGGCGGACGCGATCGGCTCGACCTGTAGGACATGGCGCAGGTAGGCGATGCCCAGGAGTTGGGCCATGGCCAGATCGATGCGCAGTTCGGTGTCCGACCCGGACAGCAGCATGGCCATCTCCGGGTACAGCTGACCCTGAATGAACTGGCGCACCAGCGTGGCCGACTCTTCGTGGGTGGCCGCACCCCGCAGGATCGCCAGTAGCGAAGCGCGGGAGTCCGGCTGCTCCCATGCCGCGAAGAACACCCGCGTCAGGCGCTCACCGATTTGCTTGCGATCGCCGCCAGCGATGCGTTCGCTGATTTCGGCCGGATCGAACGGCCAGCCCATGGTGGACCGGAACAGCTCGGCCTTGCTGCCGAAATAGTGCCGGATCAGCGCCGGATCGACGCCGGCGCCGGCGGCGATGTCGCGGACCGAGGTCTTGTCGTATCCCGAATCGGCGAACAGCCGTCGGGCGGTCGCCACGATGTCGTTGCGGGTGTCCGGGTTGCCCGGGCGTCGTCCGATGGGGGGCACAGTCTAGAAATTCTACAGTCGTTGACTTCCGAGCGCCCGAGTTTTAGCCTTGGTGTAGAAATTCTCCACGTGAGGAGTTACGGAGATGCCAGCACCACGATGGGTCGCCCGGTTCAACAAGGTCGGCCTCAACCGATTCACCAAGTACATCGCTCCGTGGGCGCCGGGATGGGGAGTCGTCGTCCATCGCGGGCGCAAATCGGGACGCACCTTTCGGACCCCGCTGTGGGTCTTTCGCCGCCACAACGGATTTGTGATCGCGCTGACCTACGGTCCCGAAACGGATTGGGTGCGCAACGTGCTCGCCGCGGGGGGCTGTGAACTGGAGACCAGGCGGCGGCGCTACCAGCTGGGCGCGCCGGTCGTGTTCCGCGACGCCCACGCGACCGACATGCCGGCGTTCATCCGCTTCATGCTGCGCAGGGTGATCAAGGCGCCGGAGTTCCTCCGGCTCGACATCGTGAGCCAATTGGCAACGGCGCGTTGACTACTCGCCACCCGATGCGAACGCGACATCGGGGTTGAGGATGCCGGCCGGGTCGAAGCTCGCCTTGATGCGGCGCATCAGGTCGACCTTGACCGGGTCCTCGAGCTCGACGAAGTAGGGCGCCTTGGCGCGGCCCAGGCCGTGTTCACCGGAGATCGCGCCGCCCAATTCCATTGCCAGCGCGAAGATGTCGGTCAGCAGCTGCTTTCGGATCGCCGGGTCCGGGCAGAAGATGGCCAAGTGCACGTTGCCGTCACCGGCGTGCCCGCAGCCCGCCGCGGCAGCACCGGCCGCCGCCGCCAGACCGCGCGCGCCGGACAGGAACTTCGGCATGGCTCCGCGCGGCACGACGGTATCGATCAGGTCGTCGGCGTTGAGCGCCTTGAGCGTCCAGAACGCCTTCTCGCGCGCCTCGATGAGCTTGCGCGCCGAGCCGCCCTCGAGCACGTAGGCGTCCACCGCGCCCAGCTCGGCGAGCAGCTCACCCGTCGTCTCGACGTCCTCGTCCAGCCGCTCGGCGGTCCGATTCTCAAGCGCCACAACCAGATACGCTTGACAGCTGTCCCGGACGGCGTCGGGCACGCCCAGTTCGAGATTCTGGGTATGTACCAGCGCGGCCATCGTCACGCTGTCGATGTACTCGAGGATGTAGGGCGCCAGGCCGCTGGCGAGGATCTTGGGCACCGCCTCCATCACCTGATCGAAGTCGGCGAACGGCGCGAGCACGGTGGCGGCGTGGTCGAGGCGCGGATGCAGCTTGACGGTCACCTCGGTGGCCAGGGCCAGGGTGCCCTCGGAGCCGACGATGAGCTGGGTCAGGTCGTAGCCGGTGGAGATTTTGGCGATCTTGCCGCCGGTGCGGATCAGCTCGCCGGTCGGCAGCGCCGCCTGCAGCCCGAGCACGTTGTGGCGGGCGATGCCGTACTTGACCGCGCGCATGCCGCCGGCGTTGGTGCCGACGTTGCCGCCGACGCTGGAGGACAGCTCGCCCGGGTGCACCATGTACCGCAGCCCGGTGCCGGCCGTCGCGTCGTCCAGCTCGGTCAGCGTCACGCCGGGCTGCACGACCGCGACCTGGTTGGTGACGTCGACCTCCAGCACGGCGTTCATGCGCTCGAAGGAGATCAGCAACCCGTCCGTCCGGGGGATCGCCGCGCCCGACAGGCCCGTGCCCGAACCGCGGGCGGTCACCGGCACGCGGTTTTCCGACGCGGCCTTGAGTAATTGCGCGACCTCGTCGGCGGCCGCCGGCTTGGCCAGGTATGCGGGCTTCTGCGGCGGCTTGGTCAGCACCTCGTCGTGCGCGTAGCCGTCGGAAATCGCATCGCCCGTAAGCAGGTTGTGCTCGCCGACGATCCTCGCGAATTGCGCCGTCATGTCGGTCATCGAAGGCCTCACCTTCTTACGTGCCGGACAATTACTCACTGTATCGGTGGGATGCATGCGAGCAGAGACGCCGTTAGGGTGGGGCGGGCGCAGTTTTCGCGAAGGCTCGTGTGGGTCTGGCCGGGTGACAATAGCGGCCGTCAGCGGTGTCTCGGAGTAGCGACACGCGTGAGGCTGCGCACGTTATGTCGACGCCCGATTCGGGAATCCGCGGCGTTGGACTGTCTTGAAGGAGAAAGGATCGTTTGTTGACCTCCTCGTCCCGCGGTTCGCGGCTCGGTACCCGGTTTGGGCCGTACGAGCTGCGATCACTGATCGGCACCGGGGCCATGGGCGAGGTCTACCGCGCGTACGACACGGTTAAGGACCGGATGGTCGCGCTCAAGCTGTTACGCGGTGAGACGGCCGCGGACCCCGGCTTCCAGCAACGTCTTTGGCGGGAGTGCCGGAAGGTGACGCGGCTGCAGGAGCCCCACGTCATGCCGCTGCACGACTTCGGCGAGATCGACGGCGTGCCCTTCATCGACATGCACCTGGTCGACGACGGGGGCAGCCTCAAAGACCTGCTGCGTGAGCAGGGCGGGTTGGAGCCGTCGCGGGCGGCGTCGATCACCGCGCAGGTGGCCCGGGCCCTGGACGCCGCGCACGCCGCCGGGCTGCTGCACCTCGACGTCAAGCCCGAGAACATCCTGCTGACCCACGACCATTTCACCTACCTCGCCGACTTCGGCATCGCCCAGGCCGCCGGCGACGAGACGATCTCACGGACCTACATGGCGCCCGAGCGCTTCACCACCGGGCGGGTCGGGCCGCAGACCGACGTCTATTCGTTGACGTGCGTGCTCTACGAATGCCTCACCGGTCAACCGCCGTTCGAGAGCGAGGACGCGGGGGAGCTGAAGCGCGCGCACATGCTGGCGCCGGCGCCGCGACCCAGCATCATGCGCCGCGGTGTCGGCCGCGATTACGACGACATCATCACCCGGGGCATGGCCAAACACGGCGCGGCGCGATTCGCATCTGCCGGTGAACTTGCCCGCGCCGCCAGTGACGCGGTATTCGCGGCCTACGAGCAGCCGGTGGGTGTGGCCGCCGGGCGAAGCGGACCGCCTCCCAAGACACGCCCGCTGCCGACCGTCCCCCTGCCAGAACTTGACCAGCCCGCTGACAGCGGTCCCGAGCGGCCTGTTGCGTCCGGCCCCTCGTGGCGTTGGCCGGCGATCGGTCGCACTCCGGTGGTGGTGGCCGCGGTGGCGGCGGTGCTGTTGATCGCCGGACTGGTCTTGTCGATGAATTTGGTTGGCGGTACTCATCACAACGGGTCGACGTCTCCGCCGCCTACGACTGCACAGGCGGCGTCGCCGTCACCTACGGCGCCGCCGCCGTTGACGCCCACGCTGTCTCGCCCGGTGAAGGGCGCCGACGGTCTAGGGTTCGTCGGCGAGACGGCCCGGTGCGACCCGGGCAATCCGCCGGCCTTGGTGGTGCGCACCGCTAAGTCGCTGGCGGTGGTGTGCCAAAACCTCAGCGGCACTTATTATTACCGCGGCGAGCGGATTCGCGACGGCGCCCACATCGAGCTGTCCAATGCCGAGCGGGTCGATGACGGCTTCGACGTCACCAACCCGGTCGACGGCGTCGTCTACGAGGTGCGGCCGAACCGGCTGCGGATCATCAGCTACGGGCATGTCGATTCCTCGGAACCGGTGCTGCAGTACGCGACAGCGTCGTAAACGCGTGCGCTGCGTTTCGGATGGTCCGAGGCCGCGGTGCCCCAAACGTCACATGCGTCACGGGTTTCCGGCCATGAAACGATTTCCAAACGCGCTAGCGGATGTGCTAACGCGAAGGCGGCGCAAGGGTGGTCACGCCGCCTTCGCCGGCGCCGCCGCGGGGCGCAGCATTCGACCGCTCATAAGCGCCGACAACCATCCGGGCGCGAGCCGTCCGCCCGTCGCCATCACCCGGTAGCGCCAGCCGGGCACGACCACCGCGCGGCCGCGGTCGAGACCGCGCAACCCGGCGGTCACCACCGGACCCGGTTCGGCGAGGTGGCGGTAGATCGCGGTGTGCGAGACGTCCGACCCGAGCGCGTCGACGAATCCCGTCTGGGTGGGTCCGGGGCACAGCGCGGTCACGGTGACACCGGAGCCGCGGGTCTCGGCCCACAACGCCTGGCTCAGCGACAGCACGAACGCCTTCGAGGCGCCATAGGTGGCCTGATAGGTGCCGGGCTGAAAGGCGATGGTGGAGGCGACATTCAAGATGCCGCCGCGGCCGCGGGCCAGCATCCCGGGCAGGACCGCGTGGGTTAGGCGGACCGGCGCGTCGACGTTGACCGCCACGAGTTCGCGTTCGCGGCCGGCGTCGATTTCGGCGAACGGGCCGTAGGTGCCGAAGCCCGCGTTGTTGACCAGCACGTCGATCGCCCGTCCGTCCAGACGGGCGATCAGCTCCTCGAGACCGTCATTGGCGGCAAGGTCGCCGACGACCAATTCGACGTCCGTGCCCGTCCCGATCCGTTGCTTGACGGCCTCGAGCCGGGTCCGGTCCCGCCCGGCCAACACCAACGAGAAACCCCGTTGCGCCAGCTGTTCGGCGAAGATCGCGCCCAGCCCTGAGCTGGCGCCGGTGACCACTGCCGTCTTCTTCATAGCTTCTCCTAGCGAATAGTGCTGGTGCTCAACGGCTTTGCTTGCCACGCGGTATCGATGCGGCGTGGCTGACGAATCCGATTCCCGCGCCGAGGATGGGCCAGATCGGCCAGAAGTAGGTGGCGTCGGTGGTCAGGGCGACCGCCGCCCAGACGGTGAGCACGATCACGCACATGGTGAGGTACGCGGCGAGGTGCGCGCGCACTCCACGGCGGGCCGCGGCGAGGCGGGCGGCGCGGCGGCGCGGGTCGTGGCGCCGGATGCGATCGAGCGGCAGGTCCGCGACGAGGTCGCGCAGGCCTTGGGCGGTGTGCGTCTGGAACACCGTCTGCAGCCGTTGGTCGTACTCGTCCACCTGCAGGTATCCCTGGGCGAACGCCTGACCGAGCAGATCGGCCGTCTTTTCCCGGTCGTGGGTGCCGGCGAGCGTCGATGTGGTTTCCAGCAGATTCGACATTTCGTCTCCTTGGTCGCCGATGTGAATAGCATTAACATAGACCTTAATGTTAATGTCGTCAACATGGCAGTGCAGCGGTCGGCCGTTCGGCGGCGTCAGAGCTATCACCACGGTGATCTCAAGCGGGCGCTGACGAGTGCCGCGCTATCGCTGGTGGCCGAGAAGGGGCCGAAGGGGTTCACCCTCACCGAGGCGGCGCGGCGCGCCGGGGTCAGCGCCGCGGCGCCGTACCGGCACTTCGCCGACAAGGCGGAGCTGCTGGCCGCCGTCGCCGAACAGGGATTTCAGCAGTTGCACGCCGACCTGGCCGCGGCCGCCGACCGCGCTTCCGATCCGAAGGAGCGGGTGGTCGAGCTCGGCCGCGCCTATGTGCGCTGGGCCATTGACCACCCCGATCACTATCAGGTGATGTTCGGGGCGGAGTCGCTGAAGGCCGAGCAGCCGAGCGTGGCGGTGGCCGGCGAGCAGGCGTTCGGCGACCTGCTCGACGCGATCACCAAGTGCCAGGAGGCCGGCATCGTCGGGGATCGGGATCCTCGGGAGGTGGCCGCGCCGTTGTGGTCGCTGGTGCACGGCATCGCCTCGCTGGCCATCGGCGGCCAACTGGGTGCGGTCGGGATCGTTCAGGCCCCCGACGACATCATCGCGGGCGTTGTGGCGCAAGTGCTTTGAGCGATTACCAGGGCCGTTCTGTTTGTTGGCTTTTTCCCGGCGCGAACGTGACCGGGAGCGTGCCCAGGCCGGTCATGCTCGGGTTGCCCAGGTATTGGTGCACGTTTTCGACGTCGACTGCGTAGTCGGGGATACGGTCGAGGACGGCCTTGACCATCACGCTCGACATCAGCCGGGCCAGGTGCGACCCGATGCAGCGATGCGGACCCAGCCCGAAGGCGACGTGGCGGTTGGGGGCGCGGTCGAGAATGATCTCGTCGGGCCGGTCGAACTCGCTTTCGTCGTGGTTGGCCGACAGCCAGCTGATGACGACTTTGTCGTTCTTGCGCAGGCGTTGACCGGCGAGCACGACGTCGTGAGTGACTGTGCGGCTGAGGGTTTGGTTGACGGAGAAGTAGCGCAGGAATTCGTCGGTGGCGGTGCGGTGCAGCTCCGGGTGCTCGATGAGCTGCTGGCGGAGGTCGGGGTGGGTGCCCAGGTGCAGCAGGGTCAGCGCGGTTTGGGAGGTGGTGGTGTCTACGCCGCCGCCGATGAGGTTCCACAGAATGTTGAGCAGCTGTTCATCGGTGAGGCGCTGGCCGTCGAACTCGAACTGAATGAGGAAGCTGGTCAGGTCTTCTCGGGCGTCGGCTCGTCTTGCGGCGGCGAACTCGAGGACCTCTTCCATCATGGCGGGCACCTTGGCGATCGCTTTCGCGTACTCGTCGCTGTCCTGGGAGACGGCCATGACCGAGTGAAAGAGGTTGGCGTACAAGTGCCAATTGTCGTAGGGCAGGCCCATCAACTTCATGGTCAGGATGGCCGGGACCGGGCTGGCATAGTCGAGCACCAGGTCCATGTGCCCGTCGGTGATGTGTTGGTCGAGGAACCAGTGCGCCGATTGCTCCATGAACGGCTTGAGTTTCTCGACGGCGCCGGGGGAGAAAAACGGCGCCAGCGCGTGCCTTAGCGCTTGGTGGTAGGGGCCGTCGACCTCGCCGATGCCCAGGGCCGGCTGGCCATCGGGGCGGGGGACGCCCATCTCGCCTTGATAGTCGATACCGTCTGCGGCGTTGGGCTCGTATTTGTGGGCGAAAGTGCCGCCATTGCGGGCGGTTTGGCTTACGGCGTCATAGCTGCTGAGGAACCAGAACCCGCCGTAGTTCACGTTCCACGCCACGGGACATCGCTGCCGCAGGTCGGCGTTGACGGCCAGCTCGTTGAGGTTGAAAGCGTCGGAATGATGGTCGAAGTCAACGATCGCGTCGGCGCTGACGTTCGGACGTGTGGCCATCGAAAAGCCCTCCAACGGAAGGTGATCTGCTATTCGGCGGTGCGCTTAATGGTTATGTTTGCATTATTACGCGTTTGGGCTGGGCGGCGACAGCGGTTCTCAGGTCCGTCTGGGTGGAGGCTTGGGCCCGGTTTGCTGCGGAAAGGTTGTCATGACGAGCCACCGGACGGTTTTCAATCACGTTGGGTTATGCGTGACCGACCGCGAGCGGTCGCGCCGCTTCTACGAGGGCCTGCTGGGGTTCCAGTTCTGGTGGGAACTCGAACCGCCCGACGGCCCGACCTCGCAGCTGGTGGGGCTGCCGGAGCCGCTCGGGGTGCACGCGACCTATCTGGTGCGCGATGGCTTGGTGCTCGAGCTGATGGACTACTCGAAGCGTCAGGTGCACGCCGGCTCGGAGCGGACGATGGATCAGATCGGGCTGACGCACATCTCGTTCGCGGTGTCCGATCTGCCTGGCGTGTTGGCTCGGGTGGCCGAGTTCGGGGGAGCGGTGGTCGACGGGACCGTGGGTGAGGCGATGGCGATGATCCGGGATCCGGATGGGCAGTTGTTGGAGTTGCTTTCGGAGGGGTGGTTGGCGGCCTTGCCGGCGCGGCCGTAGCAGACGTCGGTTTGATAAAACGGGGTTGTGTGCATCGGGCAAAGCGCATTGGCTATGAACTCATTAGTTCGTTGGTCGCGGGTCCGAAACGTACGCCCCACTTCAGAGCTTGTAGTCTCATCCTTTATGACGCGGTCCGACAACACGGCAATCTCGTTGTGCACCCGCCCGTGGATTCCAGGACTTGCAGGCGGGGTCTTGAGGATTCTCAATCAGTGGCAATAACGCGAAGCTTCATGCCGTACGTCTCAGTCAAGAATCGGTCTGTAGCCCCCAGGAGGGCTCGAATGTCATCGGTGACTCTAGACTTCGATAGCCCGGGTTGTACGATGGCAACTGTCATCCGCAGCTTACGGAACCGTGACTCTCTGACTACCGCGGCCAACAAATCGACCGATCCGGTGAGCAGTCCTGTCTTGCCTTCTGACTGGCGTTCCGTCTCGCGCCGCAGTAAACGCCTTGTCAACTGATCGGGCATCGATTTCGCGCGATTCATTTTCATCGCTTGTCCACAAACATCGTAGAAGTCTGCGATACGTGCACCTGGCTCGGGCACCGAGGAGTACTTGCAGTGAGTAAGAAGTATCTCCAGCTCTTGCTCGAAACGCCTCATATGCACTATGTCGGCCAATTCGCCCGGCCCGTCATCGTCGATGACGATCTCCCAATCAGCTTCAGCTGACAGAACCATAATCGCCCGGTGCTGAACCGTGTTGGGATCGCGGTGAGGGCCTTGTGATTCACGCCTGATGTCGATGTTAGACCAATCAAATGTTTCTATGGCGTCAATGGGATAGAGGCGCTTCTCCCGGTCGGGGTGGAGGAGAAATCCTTGCTCGGCAAGCACCAACTCGTCTTCGAATGTGACCAGGAGGCCGTGTGAAGTCAAGAATGCGGCCAGACTCGTGGTTCCCGCGCTCGTGACGACCTCGGCGTCGGCCCCAGATGCGCGGATGAGCGGCGGCTCATCCACGCGAAACTCGAATTCGTAGCCCAGTGCCCACCCGGGGGTGACGACCTCAAACGAAAGCGGCCCGCTACTCGTGTGAGCAGTGAGCCTGAATTCGCTATCGAGCAACGGAAACGACTTGCCCTCATAAACCAGCTGGCGACGTTCACTCAAGGTCGCGACAAGCTGATACGGCCATTCAACAGATAGCGGCACGAAAGGTGGTCGGTCCGTAGCTGGTTCAGGGAGAAGGGACCCAGACATAACTGAGTCCAATGAGACTGACTCGTCAGTGATTGCGGGGCCGACCTGTTCTACCCAGCGAATCCAGTCGTGGATGTCATCAGCTTCTTCGTGGCTCCAAACACGTCCCTTGCGTGAGGCGCCAAAACTCACAGAGCGTCCATTAGCGAAACCATGCGCGAAGATGTTCGTTTTCATCTTAGTACCCCCCTCACCCCGCCAGGCATAGAGGACGTCGTGTCCGACGTGCATGGAGAATCGCCGCGTACGACTCACGGCGTCGAGGAGCCCGACATTTGTCGGAACGCGACGTTGCACCTTCGCTAGAATGCGGTAGACCATCTCGCCTCGTAAGAGCGCGACATCACTGCCCCCCACCGCCTTTGCAACTTCCTCATGTGTAGACGCATTGTTTGTGCTATTGACGTAGAGAAAGCCAGCCGCATCGTCGACGTGGACAACGTATAGGTGGTGAACCAGTTCATTAAAGCTGGTGAAGTCGCCCCACCGTACCGACGTAGCCTCACGGCTTACCCACCAAACGACCTTGTCCTGGTTGTTGATGCCCAGTTGGGTTGTCAGTAAGCGGTCCTCAAAAAGGTCGTAGATGCTCTCTGGGGTCCATGCGAGGTCGCTCGTCGAGCGATAGGTCACGGTGCTCATTTTTGGGTGGATACTGCGCATGGCAATTTCGTGCGGTAGTGAGCCAAACGACTGCTCGAACTCGGTACGTTCTCGCTCTTGGCCGACTTGATGTTGGGTGAGATCTGAAATGACTTCGTTCCAATCGGCGTCTTCTCCATAGAGACGACGGAGCCGATCGTCGACACCGGCAACCTGAAGCGGCACAAAGGCCGAGGCTTCGCCGAGTGTGTCGCCGCCTGTCCGGGTAAAGCGGCCGATGAACTGCAGCGTCACGGCGAGGCTCTTCTGCGGGTCGTGTATCGCTGCGATTTTCAGTGCTGGAAGGTCATAGCCTTCGCCAAGCATGTTGACACACACGATGATTCGTGTCGCACGATCAACTAAGTGATTGCGATGCCTGCGCCGGGTTGATTCGGCGAAGCTGGTATCCAAGCGAAGCGGGCGCAAGTCGGGGGCCAGACTTTCGTAAAGCTGCACGATTTGCTTGGCGCGGGTGATTGACGAGACACGTGCCATTAGTAGGTGATCAAAGCCAGCAGCCAAGTCGGCGCGCAGTTGGGCGATCGCCGCCTGGGCGACTGCGTGGTCAGGGTCGGCTAGATCCACGACGGAGTGGTAGTTGATCCGTGCAAAGTAGCCGTTCTTTTGGGCCAAGTGCAGAGGATAGGTGTAGATGATGCGCCCGGCGAGATGTTGACCGTCTTCGCGGTATGGCGTTGCTGTGAATTGAACGATCTCCTTCCCGACGAACAAGTCGGCGACGGCACGCCAGGTTGGTGCAGCCACATGGTGTGCTTCATCGACGTAAAGCCGTTCGCAATGCTGTGCCAGCCTGGCGCGGGCAATTTCGGTGCACCTGGACAGAACCTGCGCCGTGGCAACTACAACGTTCGTTTGTCGCATCACCTCGTCGACTTGCGCCGCGGTTCCCAGTCCACTCTTCAGCACCAGCACGGTTGGGCAGCGAAAGCTACCTATGACCGCGCCAACGACCGGCAACACACCTAGGGTTACAAAGTTGGAGGCGATCTGGGTGCGCAGCGTATCGGAAGGCACCATCACCAGCGTTGCTCTCGGCGAGTGACAAAAGGCCGCTACCATCGTGTCCGTTTTGCCAGTTCCCGTCGGCATAACAACAGTCGTTGGTTCAGTCCCCTCAGTCGAACGGTTCGCCAGGATTGCGTGTAACGCGCCAAGTTGAGGCGAGCGCAACCCCTGGGTGCCCGCACCCTCCTCGGCGAAAACGAATGCGCCCCGAAGTGACTCAACCACAGCGCTCGGCTCCAAGGGTGTGTCCCCGTGAGACCCTGTACCATCACGCAGCCACCACAGCTCGTCATCATTTCCGATGCGGAGCTGCCCGATCGTCAGAATCGCCCCCAACCTGTGCCTCAACTACTGACCCATTGTCGCAGTCAGCAAAGTAAGTCAGCGCCGACACGCTGAGAAGGTTTGCTCCGCACCCCGGCGGGCTCGAAGACTTAGTGGTGGCTAAACCCACCTACTACGATCATCGAGCAATCGCCTTCACACCCAACGTTTACCGGATGTGCTGTTGACTACTACGCGAGAAGCGCGGCGTCGGAGCCAAGTGATCTGGACGTGATGAGAGTGCCTCAGTATTGCGCTGCGAGCGCCATTGAGCTCGAACCGTCATGGTTGCCACTGGCTGGTTATACCAACATCGATCAGCGTGTGCGCATCTCCAAACTCTGTAAGACCACACGCAACGAACACTGAACGTCTGTTGCACGCTGAAGGACTCTTCACTAGAGACGGCAGCCTCATCCATTGCAACGGCGAGTCGCCAGCGCGTCGAGTACTTGCCCGAGAACTGCACCAACGCATGGTGTTCTGACCACGGCCACTCGCCGGCCAGTACGGAGGTCATGGCGGTGGCCGATTTGGTGCAGTTGCGTCCACGCGGGGTCGGCAGCCCAGCTGGACCGAAGCCATCGAGCCCTCAAGACCAGCCGACTGAGTAGCCAAATTGGCTCCTCCGGGGTGTGAGTGCCCATATCCTAGGTTCTTTGGCGAGGGGAGGTGGGTTGGTCAACAAGAAGGCATTGAGCGAGTCCGACATCTGTGATCGCTATATCACCCCCGCACTCGCCGCAGCAGGGTGGGCGCCTAACCGTTGGCGGCGTGAGTTCGGATTCACCGACGGCAAGATTATCGTGAGGGGAAAACTTGTAGCACGAGGCAAGCGAAAGCGCCTTGACTACCTGCTCTTCCATACGCCGGACCTTCCGATTGCGCTCATAGAGGCTAAGGACAATAACCACGCGGTCGGCGCCGGAATGCAACAGGCGCTGGCGTATGCAGAGAAGCTAGATGTCCCGTTCGTTTTCAGCTCAAACGGTGATGGGTTTCTGTTTCATGACCGGACCGGCACCTTCGACGGCATTGAGCAGGCCCTGGGCTTGGACGGATTCCCGTCCCCAGATGAGCTTTGGGCGCATTATCGGAAGTGGCGGGATCTTGATGCCTCTGCCGACGAGCTGGTGACGAGCCCGAACTACGCCGAAGTCGGCGGAAAGGAGGCTCGCTATTATCAGCAATTAGCCATCAATCGGACAATCGAGGCTGTCGCCCGCGGCCAGAAGCGGCTGCTCCTAGTTATGGCGACGGGCACGGGCAAGACATACACAGCTTTCAACATCATATGGCGGCTCTGGAAGACTAAACACGTCAAGCGTGTGCTGTTCCTGGCGGACCGAAACGTCCTGGTTGATCAGGCAATTCAGAACGACTTTCGCCCATTCGGCGGCGTGATGAAGAAGCTGAACAGGGGCTTGGTCGACGAGAAAAACAGGGTCGATACCAGCTACGAGATCTATCTCGGCCTCTACCAGGCGATCATGGGAACTGAGGGCAAAGAACCTGTCTATGACAAGTTTCCTGCAGATTTTTTCGACATGGTGGTGATCGATGAATGTCACCGGGGTTCGGCAGCTGACGACTCGGCGTGGCGGGAGGTGCTCGAGTACTTCAACGCGGCAATTCAGCTCGGGATGACGGCCACACCGAAGGAGACAAAGTACGTCTCAAACATTCACTATTTCGGCGAGCCCGTATACGCATATTCACTTAAAGAGGGAATCGAGGATGGGTTTCTTGCACCTTATAAGGTCGTACGTATAGATCTGGACAACGACCTTCTGGGTTGGCGTCCCGAAGCAGGCCAGCTTGATGACACCGGCCAACTAATCGAAGACCGTATCTATAACTTGATGGATTTCGATCGCGACATCGTGTTTCCGGAGCGGGACAAGGTTGTTGCAGAGCGGATTAGCTCATTCCTGCACGGCACCAATCCAATGGACAAGACCATCGTCTTCTGCCAGAGCATCGACCACGCTGAGCGCATGCGACAGGCGTTAGTGAATGTGCCCGAGAATGCGCCACTCGTGCAAGCCGACTATCGCTACGTAATGCGTATCACCGGCGACAACGACGAGGGCAAAGCCCAGCTCGACAACTTCATTGACCCAAAGCGGCCGTACCCGGTGATCGCGACCACTTCAAAACTGCTATCTACCGGCGTCGACGCGCAGACGTGCCATTGCATCGTCCTCGACCAGCGGATCCAGTCTTTGACAGAGTTCAAGCAAATCATCGGCCGTGGCACGCGCATACGGACCGACTACGGCAAGTACTTCTTCACCATCCTCGACTTCCGGAAGGCCACTGAGCTATTCGCCGATCCGGAGTGGGATGGCCCGCCGATCCAGACATACCGTGTACCACCCGAAGACGGCGGGCAGGTCACCCCGCCGGCGCCTCAGCTCGCAGACGAGCCGATCACTGAGGAAATTGAGGAGATCCTGGATGATCCCGACCACATCATCGAGGACGCTGAAGCTGACATCGAAGAAGACGCCCACGTATATGTGGTGAGCGGCGTGAGGTTCACGGTGGCCGCCGAGCGTGTGCAGTATTACGACCGCGACGGCAAGCTCATCACTGAGTCACTCAAGGACTACACGCGCCGCACTGTGCATGAAGAGTTCGCGTCCCTCGACGATTTCCTTAAGCGATGGAAGTCGGCCGATCGAAAGCAGGCCATCGTCGACGAGTTATTGGACCGAGGTGTGCTTCTGGGCGCACTGGAGGACGCTGTCGGTGCTGATCTCGACCCGTTCGACCTGATCTGTCACGTCGCGTTCGACCAGCCCGTCCTCACCCGCCGAGAGCGGGCTGACAACGTCCGAAAGCGCAATGTATTCACTGAGTACGGTGACCAAGCACGCGAGGTCCTCACGGCCCTCCTTGATAAATACGAGGACCAAGGGCTCGACTCACTCGGTGACATCGAGGTATTGAAGCTCGACCCCTTCCCGCAACTCGGCACGCCCGTTGAGCTCATCCGAAGATTTGGGGGGAAGGAACAGTACCTTGATGCGGTGCGGCAGATTGACGCCGCTCTCTACGAACCCACCGCCTAACCCGGAGAACGCCGCGTGACCCTGTCGACAACCGTGAAGTCCATCCAAGACATCATGCGGAAGGACGCCGGCGTTGATGGCGACGCGCAGCGCATCGGTCAGCTCGGCTGGATGCTCTTTTTCAAAATATTCAGCGACCTCGAGATCGAGACCGAGCTTGAAAACGATGGTTATGTTTCACCGGTCCCGCCTCATCTGCGATGGGACGCTTGGGCCAACGAAGACTTATTGGGCACCGAAGCCCCTACCGGCGGCGCCCTACTCGACTTGGTCGACAACGACCTCTTCCCGACCTTCAAGGACTTCAACGTCGCCGAATTCACCGGCAAGGCGCGCGAACGCGCGGAGCTGCTGCGCGGTGTCTTCGAGGACGCCTACAACTACATGAAGTCCGGCACGTTGATGCGGCAAGTGATCAACAGAATCAGCCGCGATATCGACTTCAACGAATCGAAGACCCGTCACCTATTCGGCGATATTTACGAACAAATCCTCCGTGGCCTCCAGAGCGCGGGCAACGCTGGCGAGTTCTATACGCCTCGTGCCGCGACGCAGTTCGCCATCGATATGGTGACGCCGCGCCTCGGCGAAACGGTGCTCGACCCGGCGTGCGGTACCGGAGGATTTCTTACCGCCGCATTCGAGCACCTACGCAAGCAAGCCAATACCCCGGCAAAGCTTTCAGAGTTGAAGGGGAATATCCAGGGAGTTGAGAAGAAAGCCCTCCCCCATCTGCTGTGCGTGACCAACCTCATGCTTCATGGCCTAGAGGCTCCCAAGATCCGTCACGGCAACACCCTCGCCCGCCCGCTACGGGATTACGGCCCAAAGGACCAGGTGGATTTAATCGTCACCAATCCACCCTTCGGCGGCATGGAAGAGGACGGGATAGAGAATAACTTCCCGACTGAATTCCGTACCCGAGAGACAGCCGATCTATTCCTCGTACTGGTCATGGAGCTGCTTAAGGACGGTGGTCGGGCGGCCATCGTCCTTCCCGATGGCACCCTGTTCGGTGAGGGCATCAAGACTCGCATCAAGCGCAAGCTGCTGGATGAGTGCAACCTGCACACGATAGTCCGGCTTCCCAAGGGGGTCTTTGCCCCCTATACGCCCATCAAAACCAACATTTTATTCTTCACCAAGGGTGAGCCGACGAAGGACATCTGGTTCTACGAGCACCCTTACCCAGAGGGGTATAAGAGCTATTCGAAAACCAAGCCGATACGGATCGAGGAATTCGCGCCCGAGAAAGCGTGGTGGCACGAACGCGAAGAAACCGAGCGAGCATGGAAGGTCACGGCCGCCGACATCGCGGCTCGCGGCTACAACCTCGATATTGCCAACCCCAACGTGCCCGACAATGGCCACGAGGACCCCGACATCCTTCTGGCCCGTTACACGGAAGCGACCGCCGAGCTCGACGCGGTTCGTGAACAACTCAGGGCGGCATTCGAACAAGCACTCGTCCGCGACTGATGAACCCTGAGACCTTCATCAATAACTTCGGCCACATCGCCCACGCGCCTGGCGGTATCGACATATTGCGGGGACTTGTCCTCGATCTCGCAATGCGCGGCCGCCTGGTCGAGCAAGACATCAAAGACACGCCTGCGGCTCTCGCCATCGCGTCGGCAGAGGCCGGCAGGGCCACTTGGGTCGAACAGACCGCTCCCGCAAAGTACGGCCGTAAAGAGTCGGGCTATCCGTTAGGTGAAGAGGACCTCCCTTTCGGCTGGACATATTGTCGGCTAGGCGAGGTTTTCCAGTTTATCAATGGACGCGCCTACAAAAAGACAGAGTGGAAGACGGCGGGAACGCCAGTCATTCGCATCCAGAACCTGAACGGTGGCGACGACTACTACTACTCGGACCTTGATCTGAAGCCACATAACTATTGCGCCACAGGCGATCTGCTTTTTGCGTGGTCGGCATCGTTCGGTCCGTACCTCTGGATGGGCGAGCGAGCGATCTTTCACTACCACATATGGAAAGTAGTTACTTCACCGGCCGTGGAGCGACGATTCGCGTTTCACCTGCTTGCTGCGCTGACTGAAGCGGTGAAGTCAGCCTCACACGGACTTGCCATGCTCCACATGACTAAGGAAGCAATGGAGGGGCTTGTTTGTCCAATTCCTCCTGTGGCTGAGCAGAAACGAATCGTGGAGCGCATCGATCAGCTATTGCTGTTGTGCGAGGAGCTCGGATCTCGTAAACAACAGCTTCATTTCGTGAGTACGAGATTCAGGAAGTCAGCCCTGCACTCGCTGACTGAGGCTCAGGATGTTGGCGAGTTATTCCGCGCATGGGAGCGAATCAGCACCAACTGGTCCACCGTCACAGACCACCCCGGTTGCATTGACGACATCCGCGACACAGTTCGTCAGCTCGCGGTGGAAGGCCGGCTTGTACCACAAAACCCGGATGACGAACCGGCATTGGCTATTCTGCAGGCCTGCCAGCGCAGGAAGCATGCCCTCCTAGAGGGCGGAGGTGTTCGGCGCAGAGCAGAGCTCCCGATAATGTCCGGAGAAGAGCTGTCATATGCCATTCCGCCCGGATGGGTGGTTGCGCCGCTAGACGACTGGTGCGATATCGGCGGTGGTGTGGCCAAAGGACGCAAGTTGGGTAACCGGAAAACCGTGGCGCTGCCCTATCTACGGGTAGCGAACGTGAAGGCCGGCTACCTCCTGCTCGACGAAGTGAAGACAATCGACGTGGCAGTGGACGAGGTCGCTCGTTATTCGCTCCGATCGGGCGACGTGCTCCTCACGGAAGGTGGAGACTGGGACAAGCTTGGGCGATCGGCTATCTGGACCGGTGAGATTGACCCTTGCTTACACCAGAACCATGTCTTCCGAGCCAGGCCGTTGACCGACGAAGTTCTTCCCGAGTGGATCTCCTTATTCACCAACTCCGAGGAGGGACGACGGTACTTCCAGTCCAAAGCCAAACGGACGACGAATCTCGCGTCCATCAATATGACGGAGCTTCGATCAACTCCCCTTCCGGTGCCGCCGGTTCAAGAACAGCGACGTATCCTTCTGCGCCTCCAGGAGATCGAAGCGCTGCTAGCAAGGCTTCAGGTAGCGCTAGTAAGTGCTGGCAACGAATGCGACCGCTTCGCTGCTGCGATTGCTAGAGCTGGCTAGCGTCGAAGTTGGTAGTTTCTGGGCCTCTCGTCAGAATGTCGGTCCTATCTGCGCCGGTTGATCTCGATGAGGCTGCGGGAAGCGGGCCGGGGTTGTCCAGGTAGGCCGCGGCCGATTCTATTGGTCTTGCGTGAGAGATACAGGCGAATCGCTCCCGACCCGACAACGAAACAAATAACGATGATTTACAAATGACTCGCAGCGAAATCCGCGCCCTGGCCCGCCATGCCGTTCGCCGCATAGAGAGTGTGCGCGACGCCGGGCGGCCCCGGAGGTGCGCCATTGCAGATGGTGTCGTCGGGAGCGCACAACTGAATGGTCTTGGGCGCCTACAGGGGACCGATCGTGATGGGTGGCGCGCCGGCATCGCGCAGGAACTCGTTGGACGGCGTTCCGAACAGCACCACCGCGGCGACATGACGGGCCACCTCCGACGGCAGCGGCTGCGGCACGGAGGAGGCGAACTCCGCGGGAACTTCCTTCGGCACGGCGGCCGACGTGACGAAGCCGGACACGACGGCGCCCTGCGAATAGCCGCCGAGCACCATTCGGGTGTTGGGGCAGTCGGCCGCCGTCGATTGCAGGTGAGCACCGGCGTCCCCTGATCCCCTCGACGACCGTCGCCGCGAACGCGATGCCTCCATTGAAATCGCTGCTGGCTGGGTAGTTGACCGGATACACCCCGACCGACTTGCCGCCGACCCGCGACCCCAGCGCGTCGACGAAAGCCTGCCCGATCCCGCCGACTCCGGGTGGCTCGCCGGTACCGCGGGCGAACACCACCTCCACGTCAGGGCACGGGGCGGCAGACACGATGGGGACGGGTGCGCTGACCATGCACGCCCACGCCGTTGCCACGGCGGTCCCTAGCAAACGGGTGAGTCGTTGTGCGCTCATCGCTGGCGGATGCCTCTTGTCGGCAAGCCGAAACGGCCAATCTGCGATGTCAGTGGAGTCACCCGCCGAACCCGCCGCGCCCGCCACCCCCGAAGGCGATCACGCAAACCCTGAATGCCTGCTCAGCAGGCGTCTCCGACGGCGATTCGTGTCACACTGTGCTGATGGTTTCCCAGGATCAGCGCACCGACGACTCCCTTCCGGCCGCCGCGTCGGCGCAGGACAGCGCGCAGGTCGCCGACCTGGTCATCCAGGCCACCGCCGACAACAGGATCACGCCGACCATGTTGGGTCAGATGCTGGTCAGCGCCAGTCGCAGCGTCGCCGACGAGGACGACCTGCTGACGCTGCTGCAACATGTCTGCGAGATCGCCCACGACGCCGTCGGCGGCGCCGACAGCACGGGGGTGACCATCGACCTGGGCGGTCGCATCTATACCGCCGTGCACACCGACCAACGCACTCTGCGTGTCGATACCGAGCAATACGACGCCGGTCAGGGACCGTGCCTGGACGCCTCCCGGACCCGCACCATCATGCTTGTCGACTCCGACGAGGCCGCCGCGACGTGGCCGAGGTTTGCTGCCGCGGCCCGCGACGAAGGAATCCACAGCTTCCTGGCCGCACCCTTGTTCACAGAAGAACAAACGCTCGGATCGCTGAATCTCTATGGACGTTCGCGCTCGGCATTCGACAACTTCGACGCCGAGATTCTCGCCATGCTCACCACGGCGGTGTCACGCGCGATCGGCGACTTCGTCCGCTTTCGCTCTGCCCGGGACGTGGCCGCATCCATCCAGCGTGCGCTGCAAACCCGCGCACCCATCGAGCAGGCCAAAGGCATGCTGATGGCCATCCACCAGATCGACGCCGACCAGGCTTTCGACTTGCTTCGCCGGAAAAGCCAGGAGAAGAACCTCCCGCTGCGTACCGTCGCCGCCGACCTTGTGCAGCAACTCAGCACGACTTCCGAGCCGGAAGCCGATGCGCCGCAGGCCGTCTGACTTCGAGC
Source organism: Mycobacterium sp. 1482292.6 (assembly GCF_001672995.1). Lineage (NCBI taxonomy): Bacteria > Bacillati > Actinomycetota > Actinomycetes > Mycobacteriales > Mycobacteriaceae > Mycobacterium > Mycobacterium sp. 1482292.6. The sequence goes on from NZ_LZKV01000221.1 coordinate 67,620, forward strand.
TGCCGCCGGGGCGCAGTAGGCGCCGTACGGTTTGGGCCGTTGCAGCTTTCAGCTTGATCTCATAGCTATAACCACCCGCGCGTCGGCCCGGCATTTCCGCCGAGTTTCGGTTAAATATCCGTCCAAGGCCAAATCTGAGGCTCTACACGCCGCCGCGGCGGTTCGAGAACGGGCGCCTATGACCAGCATCTTGCCGGCAAAGGTCCTCACCGCAGCGCGAACGCTGGGTCGGGCCGTTCTGTTGTCCGCCACCGCAACAGCGTCGCCGGTGATATCGGCAGCCATGGTGCACGCCAACCCGGGCGCTCCTGTGCCCGACGCCGACCATGAGGCGGCGATGTTTGGCGATCCCGTCGCCGCCGCGCCGTACTGGCGCCGCCAACACGGTTCGGACTGCGGTGAACTGGCGGTGGCCGATGTGGTCGGCCAGCTGACCGGACGCGAGCCCAGCGAGCAGCAGATGATCGCGTTGGCCGAAACCACACCGAGCGCAACGGGTCACGGGTCGATCTGGAAGCCGACGGGCAATACCGATATCGCCGACCTTCCGGTGCTGCTGTGGCACTACTGGATCAGAGCCGACAACATCCAAACCGACACCGTCGCCCTGGCGCGCAAGCTTGGCGAAAACCACAAAGTCATCGCCATCGTCAATGCCGAGACAATCTGGAACCGGCCGGGGAAGCGCAACTCCGCAAACCACTTCGTGGTGGTCACCGGCATCGACAGCAAGGCCGGTGTGGTGCACCTCAACGACAGCGGCATCGATACCGGCCGCGACGAGCAGATTCCCCTCGCCACCTTTGAGCAGGCGTGGGCCCCTAACTACAACTCGGCTATCGTGACCAAGTGACGGTCGGCGCCGCCATGACGAAATAGTTTGTGATAAAACGCAATCGACAGCTCGCGGCAAGAGCGCATGTGCTAACACCCTTGGTGCACGAGAAAGGACCTCGGCGATGACGCGAATGCCCCTTGCCAACGCAGACGAGCAACCCGCCCACATCCGGCAGCTCCTCACACGCCCGGACACCCTCAACGTGCTACGACTGATCGCCAACGCGCCCAACATCTTTGACGGATGGGCGCAGATGGTCGGTGGGCTGTTCAATAGCCCGACGTTCACCCCGCGGATGCGGGAAGTGATCATCCTGCGGGCGGCCCATTTGCAGGACTCGCCCTACGAACTCGCTCAGCACAAGAACTTCGCCCGCACCGCGGGACTTACCGAGCAACAGATCGACGCCCTGCTCGACAAAGCGAACCTGGATGCAGCCGGGTTCGAAAGCGACGAACGCACCGTCATCGACACCGTCACCGAACTGTGCACCACCCGACGGCTCAGCGACGACTCCTTCGCCACGGCCCACGCCCTGCTCGGCGACGAGGCGCTCACGGAACTGCTGATGATCGTCAGCTGCTACTACGGCCTCGCCTTGGTCCTCAACGCCGTCGACCTGGAGATCGACGCATGACCCGGATCCCGTATCGTCGGCCCGAACAGATGCCCGACAGAGCCCGCGAGTTGACCGCGCGGCGGGGCAATCTCAACGTGTACCGCGCGCTCGCCAACGCCGAAAAGGTGTTCACCGGCTGGATGGTGGCCGGCGACGCCGCGCTGACCAGCCCGGTGCTGCCCAGAAGGCTTCGCGAACTCATCGTGCTGCGCACCGCCTACCTGATGGACTGCCCCTACGAACTCGGCCAACACAAAGACGTCGCACAAACCGTCGGAGTCGACGTCGAAACCATTGACGCCATCACCTCCGAATCCGACTGGAAAACAAGCCAATTCGACGCCACCGAGCTGGCCATTTTGCACCTGACCACCGAACTGGTGACCACCCGCCGCGTCGCCGAACCGCTCTTCCAGAAAGTGCACACCGCCCTCGGATCGGAGGCCACCGTCGAGGCGCTGATGGTCATCGCCCGATACGCGGGCCTGGCGCTGATGCTCAACGCGCTCGACGTGGACCTCGACGAGACCGCGCGGCTCCCCATTCCGCCGACGGGGTCAGACGAAAAGTAATTACCGAGATTGCCTAATCTTCCCTCCGACCAGGGGGGCCTCCCGTAATGTCCATGGAATGGTGGAGCGCAAGCAGCCGTCGACCCGCCTGTCAGCCGAGGACTGGCTCGAGGTGGGTTACACCGTCCTTGCCCATGAGGGAGTGCGCGCACTCAAGGTCGAACGCCTCTGCCAGCAGGCGGGTGTCACCCGCGGCAGCTTCTACTGGCACTTCGAGGACATCGAAGCGTATCGGGCCGCACTGGTCGAGTCGTGGAACAAATTCCTGGAGCGCGACCGTCAGGCGCTGACCGAGCTCGACGGGCTACCTCCCCGGGAACGGCTGTCGGCCCTGACCGAAACGCTCGTCAGCCCCAAATACTGGGTGCTCGAGCGGGCGATGCGCGAATGGGCCCGCCTGGACCCGGTGGCGGCCGAGAACATCCGCGCCGCCGACCGGCTGCTGCTGCGCACCGTGATAAAGGCCTACTGCGACTACGGTTTGAGCTACGAGGACGCCAGACTGCGCGCCGAACTGACCTTCGCCGCAGGGATCGGCCTGCTGCACCTCACGACCTCGGCCGAGCAGGCCCGGTCGGTGGCTCAACGAGAAAGATTCCTGGCCGTGATGCTGGGCGAGTCGGGGACGGCCCAAGCCAAATCAGATCATGGCGATGGGTGAGATCTTCGCGCCAATCGCCAACGCCCCGGCCAACTCTCGACTGGTGTCGTAGTCGAACACGACATGTCCCGCGGCGATATCCACGTCGCGCTTGGCGCGCTGCAGTGGGCTCGACAAGAAGTGTGCGCTGGCGCCCGCGGCCTCCATGAGATCGGCGATGATCGCCCGGCTTTCGTGCACGGTGCGCGCGGCCGCCAACCGCGCGTCGGCCCGCACCGACCGGCTCACCCGTTCGCCGCTGGCGACGATCGACTCGATCTCGTCGGCGGTCCGAGCCACCAGCGCCCGCAGTGAACTCAGCCGCACCCGAGCCTCGCCCAGCCTGATCTGCGCGGCCGGCTGGTCTTTCTGCGCCACCCCGCTGTAGGCCAGCACGCGCTCGCTGAGCCGTTCGGCGAAGAGCTCGGTCACCCGCTCCGCGGTGCCGAGCACGGGCATCGACGCCGTCAGCGCCAGCGCCGGAACCATCGGCCACCGGTACGTCGCGACCCCGTGTGCAGCCGCGCCGGGTGCCGTCCCGCCGTAGATGTCGGCCACGGCGACCACTCGGTGCTCGGGGACGAACACGTCGGTGATGACGAGATCATGCGAACCGGTGCCGCGCATGCCGGCCGTCTGCCAGGTGTCTACCACCTCGACCTGGTCGGCGGGCAGCACGACGAGCACCGGATCGATACGGTCCTGCCGTTCGATGAGCGCGCCGACGATCATCCAATCGGCATCCATCGCACCGGTCGCCCAGGGCCACCTGCCGGTCAGGCGCACGCCACCGTCGGCCGGCACGCCGCGGCCGGTGGGGGCCAGGGGAGCCGGCGCCAGCACGGGGCCGGAGGCGAAGACCTCGTCCTGAACGCGCGGATCGAACAGCGACAGCATCCAGTTGTGCAGTGCGTAGAAGCCCAGCGTCCAGGCGCTGGACGCGCAACCGTGCGCCATCCGCCGAATCGGTTGCAGCAGTTGGGGAAACGAGGCCTGAAGGCCGCCGAACCGGGACGGTAGAAGCAACCGAAACAGGTCGGTCTGCCGGAAATCGCTGATCGTCGCGGCGGGCAGGCGCCGCAATCGCTCGGTCTCCTCGGCGCGATCGGCCAGCCGCGCAACGAATTCGTCGGTGACGCCGTGCAGCGGTTGGCGTTCGACCACGGACATGCCCGAGACCGTAACATACTTTTTAGTACGGCGCGGCATCCGGTGCATAGGCACGGCAGCGCTTACTTCAGGCCCGATGTCGCGATCTGTGGGAAACGTGACGCAACGTGGGGAGCCCGGGGCAAGCGGGCGGCGCCACACTGGTCGCGCGGGGTATCGAGCGTGGTGGCAGTTGAACGTCGGATGAATTCGTCTCCGTGGATGAACCGACTCGGCCGGGGTTCCGTCTGCGTTGTGTCGCAGCGCTTTACCGGCGGTTGGAGGTTCGGTGATCGTGAACAATCCGCAGCACGGCCAGGTGACGACCCTCGTGCGCCCCCTGGGAGCGGCGGAGCGGCTCTTCTATCGCTACAGCGAACGCAATCCCGCGCATTTCTCGATCGTGGCGGAATTCGCTGCGGTGCTTGCCGAAAAGCCGCTGCGGGCCGCCTTGGCCGCTGTTCTGCGACGCCATCCCCTGCTATCCGTGCACGTCGAGGACCACCTCGGCTCGCGTCTGGGCTTCTATCGCGCGGCGGACGTCGCGCCCGTGGAGTTGACCGTGCGCCGCGGCCCGGAGCTGGCCTGGCAAGCGGCCGCGGCCGAGGAGCTCACCCGGCCGTTCGACCGTTCGCGGGCGCCGCTGATACGAGCGTTGTTGCTGCAGAGCGCTTGGCGTAGCGCGGTGCTGCTCACCTTCGACCACACCGTCGCGGACGGAATCAGTTCCACCGTCGTGCTCCGCGACGTGATCGCCGCGCTCAACGGCGAGGCCTTGACGAGTTTGCCTGTGCCGCAACCACAAGAACAGATCGTCGCCGAAGTCCTTCACTCGGCGGAGCCGCCGGACCCCGCCGCGCCGGATGACCCGCGGATGACCACACCCAGCGTGCTGCGTCCCTTCGATGGCACCCTCACCAACGTGCGCACCCTGGCGATGACCCATGCGGACACCGCGCGGCTGGTAGCGCGGTGCCGCGCCGAACGCACCACGGTGCACGCCGCGTTGGTGGTCGCGAAATGCCGCGTGCGGGCCACGGACCGCGGCGAAGAATTCATCCGCGTCCTCAGCCCGATGAACCTGCTGCCGATCCTCGGAATCGAGGGCGGCTGCGCCATGTGCATCGTGCCGACCGCGACGGGGCACACGCCGTGGGACGGCACACCGTTCTGGGAGCAGGCCCGTGCGACGACCGCACACCTGCGGGTGGCCCGATCGGCGCGCGGAATCCGTGCCGCCGCAACCGACCTGGAACAGATGATCACCGTCGACGCCGAAACCGCCGACGCGGAGGAGCTTTTCAGCCGGACCAGTCCGTGGGACATCATGATCACCAACCTCGGCGTGCGAAACCTCGATGGCGTAGGCCCTTTGCGCCCGACGGCGGTGTGGGGACCGGTGGTGGTCAGCCAGACCGATGGCGAATATCTGACCGGAGTCACCACCTACGAGGGCAGACTGCGGATGGTGACGTGTGGCTACAACGTGCCGGCCAGCTTCTTGAAGGGCGTTGAGGAGGCACTGATGGCCGCCCTGGAGGAGTACTGACGATTGCTACCATCGCGCGGTGAGCGATTGCCCGGGCGGGCCGCGATCCATCGCACGCCGCGACGCCCTGAAGGTCGCCGGTCTCCTGCCGGCGATCGTCGCGGCCGCCGCATCGCTGCCCGGCCCGCGGGCAAATGCGGGGGTGGCCGGAATGTCCGTTTTCCTCGACCCGGGCCACAACGCCGTGAACGACGCGTCGATCAACCAGCAGGTCCCCAACGGCCGCGGTGGCACCAAGCCTTGTCAAACGTCGGGCGCGGCTGCCGACGACGGATATCCCGAGCATGCGTTCACCTGGGCGGTAGTGGGGTTGATCAACGATGCGCTGAACCAGATGGGCGTGCGCACCCAGCTGTCGCGGGACGGCGACAACGGTGTCGGGCCGTGCATCGACCAGCGCGCGGCGGCGGCCAACGCCATGCGCCCGGATGCGATCGTGAGCATCCACGCCGACGGCGGGCCGCCATCCGGCAGCGGATTTCACGTCAATTACTCGAGCCCGCCGCTGAATGACGTCCAAGCCGGGCCCGCCGTGCAGCTGGCGCATGCGATGCGCGACGCCCTCGTTCAATCCGGCTTCGAGCCGGCGAACTACATCGGCTCGGACGGCCTCTACGGACGCGACGACCTCGCCGGCCTGAACCTGGCCCAGTACCCCGCGGTGCTGGTCGAACTCGGCAACATGAAAAACGCCGGTGACGTCGCACGAATGGAAAATCCGGACGGCCGGGCGAAATATGCCGCCGCGGTCACGCTAGCCGGTCGCGGCTTTGGAGTTCAGAAAGGCGACTATCCCCTGGGTGACCGCGAGCGAGCTAATTGCCCGTCGGCCCCCGAGCGTTGCGCAGCGAACTTATGCACGTCCTGCAGCAGTCGGTCCGATGCTGCAGTTAACGCCAGGGCGAAGCGGACAGCGAACGCCGGGCCGCAGTCTAAATTGCGCGTGTGTACCGCGCAGCACTATATGTAGCAGTACCGAAAGGTCCTTCTGGTGGAAAAAGAGTGCGTCGTGCCTGCACCGACTATGTTGATTTTGCGGTGGGACGTCACGAGTTTTCAGGCATGCGGTGACGGCGAACGCCGCCCAACGGCGCGGTGGCGGGGAATGGGATGGCATTGATGAGGGGGATGGGTGACCAGCTCCGGCCCTGCATCGAGGGGCGCCGATGACCTATAGCGGCGGTTATCAGGATCCGTTCGGCGGCGACCCTTTCGGGGGTCAGCCTGGTGCCCAGGGGCCGGCGTTCGGACAGCACCAACCCGGTCATTCGCCCGCGGGGTCCGGTGGCTTCCCGTCGGCTCCGAAGCCCGAGACCAACACGCTGGCCACGCTGTCGGCAATCTTCGCGTTCGTCTTCGCGCCGGCCGGTGCCGCGCTGGGGCACATCGCGCTGTCCCAGATCCGCCAGCGCCACCAGCGCGGCCGCGACCGCGCCATCTTCGGCCTGACGGCCTCCTACCTCATCATCGTGCTGGCGGTCGGTGCGCTGGCGGTGTGGATCGTGACCAGTGGGTCCGACTCGGACACGGTCAAGACGGCGGCCCCCAGCCCGTACGTGCCGCCGACGCCGCCGCGCACGACGGTGATCACGCCACCGCCGGCGCAGCGCCCGAGCGTCTCGGTCAGCGATCTTCGGGTGGGCGACTGCATCGAGGTCCAGCAGAACAAGCCCGACCCGTCGGAGAAGGCGGACTTCATCACCATCTACCCGGTCAAGTGCGAGGTGCGCGAGGGCGTGCTGCAGGTGACCCAGCTGCTCTCGAACGACTCCTGTAAGACCCCCACGACGCTGTGGAACCACAACAAGACCGTGTATGCCTGCATCGTCGACTTCAAGGGGTGAATTGATGTATCCCAGCGACGATCCCTTTGCGCCGCAGTCCAACGATCCCTTTGGCGGACAGCCGCCGACGGTGTCATACGGCGCTGCGCCCACCACCCCGGTTGGCTACCCGGGTGCGCCGTTTGGCGGACAGCCGCCGCGCGCGGACTACAACACGCTCGCGGTGCTCTCGCCGATCTTCGGGGTGATCGTTCCGCCCGCCGGCATCGTGCTGGGTCACCTCGCCTTGCCGCAGATCAATCGCAGCGGTGAGCGGGGTCGTCCGGCCGCCATCGCCGGCCTGGTGATCGGCTACCTGATGTGTGTCCTGCTGATCCTCGGCGGCGTGTACTGGGGCACCCGTCCCAGCGGTTCGACGCCGACGACCGCATCCAGTTCCACGCTGCCCAGGCCCTTGCCGCCCCGAACCATCACGTCGGTCGCGCCGCCGACCACGGTGCCGCGCGGCCCGAAGCTCGACCTGGCCACCGTGCCGATCGGCACCTGCGTGGAGCTTCAGCTGCGCAACAGCACGGGCAATGACGCCCTGGACCTGTTCGGTGTCGACTGCGAGCACCGCGACGGGGTGTACACGGTCGCCGCGCGGGTGGGCTCGAGCAACCAGTGCAACTCGGTATACGTGGCCGCGCCCCCCGACCGCTCCTTCGCCCTGTGCCTGAACCCGTATTGAGATCGGCGACGATGAACGCACCAAACCCCTTTGACTTCAGCGACTTTGGCCCGGGCAAGCAGGCCCCGGCCGGGGGCGGCCAGGCGCCCGCGCAGGGGCAGCCGGGTGGGGGTTACTCGGGCGGCTTCGATCCGTGGGCCAACCAGCGACCGGCCCCGGCGCGCCCGGATGCGTTTCCGGGCCCGCCCGCGTTCGACCCGACCGGCGGCCGCGACGCCTTCGGGCAGCTGACCGCGAACCCGGCGGGCGTGGGCGCGCTGACGACGGCCGGGCCGCCGCTGGTCTGGTTCGCGGTGGCGCTGGCGCTGGCTCTCGTCGGTGTGGCCCTGGCCGGAGCCAGCGCGTTGGGCGGCCCGATGATCGCGGCCGCGGTCGCCGGGTGGTTGTCGGCCGGGCCGCTGGCGATCGGCGCCCTGGCGATCTTCAGCCGGGTCGACACCCGGCGCCGCACCGAGGCCATCTATTCCGCGCCGACCTGGACGTCGACGCTGTACTGGGTGGTGCTGGTGGTCTGCCTCATCGGAATCGCCGTGGGGGCCTGGCAGATCGCGCTGTGGGCGGGGACGTTGTAGTGGCGGACTCCTCTCGAATACGGCGCGGCCGCAACGGCCTTGCGATGCTGGCGCGTGTCGCCGCGGCCGCCTTCTTGGTCGTGGTGCTGAACCTGGTCGGCTGGGCGCCCGTCGCGTCGGCCACCGGATCGCCGGGGGCCAGCCGGTTCGGCGCATGCCTGGCCGCGCAGAAGACCGGCGATCTGCTGTTGTTGTTCGACGAGTCGAGCAGCCTGCAGCAGACCGACCCGCAGGCCGCGCGGGTGCAGGCCGCCCGCTACCTGGTGCAGACGCTGGGCAAGTACGCCGACCGGGTGAGCGCAAAACTCGACGTCGCGGTCGCCGGTTTCTCCGATACCTATGCCCCCGAACATGATTGGACTCAACTCACCGGCTCGACCGCCGACAGCGTCGGGGCGTCGCTGGATCCGATCGCCAAGAAGAACACCGGCATCGACACCGACTATTGGCTGGCCCTCGACGGCGCCCGGCAGGCGCTGACCACACACGGCGGCGCGGCCAACAAGGGTCAGCGCTGCCAGGCCATCGCCTGGTTCTCCGACGGCATGATCGATTTCACCGCCCGACCGATCACCAAGCCCTACGCCGACGGAGTCCCGCTGGACTCACCGAACGGAATCCCGGACACCACCCAGAAGGCCGTCCAATCCATCTGCCGCCCCAGCGGTCTGGCCGACCAGCTGCGGTCGAGCAACATCATCATGCTGGGAATCGGGCTGGGCGCCAAGCAGACTCCAGGTGACTTCAACGTGATGTCGGCGATCAGCACGGGCAAGGGATTGCAGGGCCTGGCGTGCGGCGCCATCACGGATCCGGTGCCCGGCGACTTCTTTCCCGTCGCCAACATCGACGACATGTTGTTCGCGTTCGACGCCCTCAACCCGGATCCCGGCGTGACCGACCAGGGTGGGGTGTGCCCGATCAAGGTGTGCCCGGAGGCGCGGCACAACTTCGTGCTGGACCGGTCCATCAAAGAGGTCAACATCCTGGGCTCCGGCGGCGTGCCCGGCGTCGAGCCCTACCTCGTCTCGCCGACCGGGCAGATCCTGCCGCTGCCCAAGAAGGACGGCGCTCAAAACGTCAACGTCGACGGCGTCTCGGTGAACTACCAATGGCAATCCGAATCGGCGCAGACGATCTCGCTGCAGAACGGCAACGCCCCGCACTGGAGCGGGCAGTGGGCGATCGTCTACGTCGACACCACCGGCCAGCACCCCGACGCGGTATCCAAGGTCAGCATTCACATCACCACCGACATCTTCCCGGCCCTGACGGGCGGCGACAAAGTCGCCTGGCACAGCGGCCAGACCCTCAAGGGCCTCGTCTTCGGTTTGGTTGACGGGCAAGGCAAGCCGATGGTCCCGAGCGACCTGGCGGGCTCGGCCACCATGTCGGCCTCGTTGGGTCCCGACGGCGCCGCGCCCATCCCGCTGCTGACCGCGGCCGGCAAGGACGACATCGCCAAACCCGTCGACGCCGACCTAACCAAGGTCGCCCCGGGGCACGCGACGCTGCGGATGTCGCTGGTGATCACCACCGCCGACACCACCGATCTGAACGGCGGACCGATCGCCGGCACCCAGTTGTCGCCGCAGGAAGTTGATGTGCCCGTGCAGATCCTGCCCAAGGTCGGCCTGCCCACCCCGGGTGAGCGCATCGACTTCGGCACCGTCGAGGGCGCCAAGGGTGCGACGGCGACGCTGAACATCACCGGCCCCGGTTGCGCCTGGATCAGCGACACCGATACCGCGACGGTGTCGGGCGCGCCCGACGGCATCGGCACGCCGCACGTGGGTTCGCCGACGAATTCGGGCCAGCACTGCCTGAAGGTGCAGGCGGGGGAGACCGCACAGCTGTCGGTCACTTTGCACACCGACCACAACGGCCACGGCGGCCTCAACGGCACTGTGCCCATTCATGTTTCAACGCTGGACAATCCCGACGACGCCCAGACCGTGCCGGTGGCGTTCACGGCGTCGATGATCAACCCGCTCAACACCACCAACTTCATTCTGGTGCTCATCGCCGCGCTGCTGCTGGGTCCCGGCATCCCCCTGGCGCTGCTGTACGCGTCGAAGTGGTGGGTCAGCAAGATTCCCGACAATCCGCTGCTGGCCGAACGCATCCCGGTGGCGGTCGAGCACGACGCGGTGCTGCGTGGCGGTGAACCGTTCGCGATGGCCGACACCGATCTGGTGCAACCGGTCACCGGGCTGCCGCCCGGCGGCACGCGCCAGCTCTCCGTGGCCGGGGTGAACCTCTCGGTCGTGCTGGGGCGCAGCCCGTTTGGCTCCGGCCATGTGGTCGTCGACGCCGAGGGCGTGGTCAGCGTCGGGTCGAAGCTTCCCGGATCGGACAAGACCGGCCTGCGCGCGGTGCTCCCACTCGCGGTGCACAACACCTGGGTGCTCCTGCACAACCCGTCCGGGCCCGAAAACGCCGCCGAGGTGCTGGTGTTGGTGGCCGGTACCACCGACACCACCGCGCGTGAGCGGCTCTACGAGGACATCGCCCAACGGCTGCCCGACCTGCTCGCCGGGCTGCGGCTGCGCGCGGTGCAGGCGGGACTGACGGCGCCGTTCGCCGCACCGGGCGAGACGGCCTCGCCGTTCGGCGACACGCCCGCCGGCGTCGTGGCCGGCCCGGCCGGGGACGATCCCTTCGGGGGCACCGATTCACCGTTCGGGGGCGCGCCCGTTTCGGCGCCTTCGGCTCCCGTTCCGGCTCCGAGGCCGGCTCCGCCACCGCCCGCCGCGACGGGCCCGGTGCCGCCGGGTTTCAATGAGGCGGAGACACAGGAGCGGCCCATACCCGAACCGGTACCCCGCCAGGACGACACGATGGTCGCGGGCTACCGGTACGACGACGAGCCTGTCGAGCGCGATGAGCGCGACGGGCGCAAGGAGGGCGGGCCGCCCGGGCTCCCGCCGACCGAGGCGACACAACCCTCCTATCGATATGACCCAGATCCATTCGACCCGTTCGGAGAGGGCACCTGATGCGACGTTTCCTGGTAGTGGGCTGCGGCGGTTCCGGCGGCGCCACGCTGTCCCTCATGATGGACCAGCTGCGCTCCGAACTGCACACCGCTGGGATCGAAAAGCTGCTGGCCGGTTGGCAATTCGTGCACATCGACGTCCCCAGCGCCGCCGAGTCGGGCCCTGAGGGGCTGGCGAACGTGCCCGCCCAGGGCGGCAGCTACGTCGGCTGCGGCCCCCAGGGCAGCAGCTACGCCGTCCTTGACGGTGCGCTGTCCCAACGGCTGGCGGCCGAATCGGCGCTGGACACCATCGCCACCTGGGCGCCGCGCAACCCGCAGGAGGTGTCGATCCCGATCTCGGCCGGCGCCGGGCAGTACCGGGCGATCGGGCGGATGATCACCCTGAGCAAGGCCGCCGAAATCCACGCCCGCCTGCAGGCCGCGTGGGACACGCTGTTTCGCGTCGAGACCGTCTCGGAGATGTCGACGGTCGACGTGCCGGGCATGGGCAGGTTCGACCCCAACGAACCGCCGCTGGTGTTGGTGGTGTCGTCGATGGCCGGTGGTGCGGGCGCCTCGATGGCCCTGGACGTGTGCCGCCTGCTGACCCTGGTCACCGGTCTGGATCCCCGGTTGATGGGCGTATTCATGGTCACCCCGGACATTTTCGACTCGCTGCCGCAGAGCGCCATCATCGGTGTGCGGGCCAACGCGCTGGCGATGCTCGGCGAGATCGTGGCCAGCCAGTCCGGTGCCGCCCGCGAACACGACGTGCGAATCCTGCGCGCCCTGGGCCACCATCACGGTGAGGGAGAACCGATTCCGTTCGCGCGGGTGTTTCCGGTGGGCCGCTACATCGGCGCCGACCGCACCCTGTTCGGGGACGGCTCGCAGTACGCGGTGTACCGGGGGCTGGCGCGCGGGCTGGCCGGACTGATGATGAGCGGGCGGGCCAGCGACCAGTTCGTCGCCTACGACCTGGGCAACACCGCGTCGCCGGTGGGCGACCGGGACCTGCTGGGCTGGGGCATCTCGTCGTGGGACGTGCTGCCCTGGGGCACCTACGGTTTCTCCAGCCTGAGCATGGGCCGCGACCGCTACGCCGAATACGCCGCCCAGCGGCTCGCCCGCAGCTGCGTGGACAAGCTGCTCGACGGGCACATGCAGAAGGGCAACCCGGCGTCGAGCACCGAACAGCTGGATTCGCTGCTGTCCAGCCAATGGGCCTCGCTGTGCGGCGAACTCGGGCTACCGCCTAGCGCCGGCGACGAGCAGACCAGGGTGAGCCAGCTCGGCCGCTGGATCGGCACCGAAGCCTTCACCGCCGACGCCGTCGCCGCCACGGTCAACGGTCTGATCGACCGTCAGCTGCGCAACCACCTGCCGAACCCGGAAGGCGTCGCGGCCGAACAGTGGGTGCCGATCATGCGCCAAGCCGTGCAGAACCGGCGCGCCGAGTTGATCCGGGCGTGCGCGGATGCGGCCTACGCCA
>NZ_LZKV01000222.1:0-813 GCF_001672995.1 Mycobacterium sp. 1482292.6
CACCGCTCGGCCGGAATCTTGAGCCGTGTCGCCTCCCCGGCGGAGGTCAGGACCAGCGCCGCGCCCTGGTCGACCATGTTGTTGGAGTTCATCAGCTTGGTGTAGGGCCAGCTGATCATGCGGTTCTGCGGACCGGCGCTGCGGATCTCGTCGGCGCTCGACGGCTTGCGGATCCAAGCGTTCGGGTTGTCCACCGCGACGGCGTTGAACCGGGCCCACAGCGCCCCGATGCGCTCGAGGTGATCGTCGATCGACTCGCCGTTCGCGATCCGCAGCGCCTCCTCGAACAGCGGATAGACGTAGGCGGGCCGGTCCAGGGAGATCCTGATCTCGGCGTCACCGGCCATCGGGACGTCGTCGCCGCTGATTTCGGCCATCGGGACCGAGTGGTCCTGCTCGGTCCACACCAGCTTGGCGTCCTGTCCGCCCCGGCCGACACCGTCTAGCGGTCGAGCCCGCAGCGCCACCCCGCGGGCGCCACGGCGAGGCCCGACGGGACCAGATCCATAGCCACGCTAAATTCGTTCCCATGAGCGTCGACCCCACGACCCCGGTGTTGATCGGCTACGGCCAGGTCAACCATCGCGACGAGATCGACCCGGAAGGCCGCTCGGTCGAGCCGATGGACCTGATGGTGGCCGCGGCCGAGCAAGCCGCCGACCCCGCGGTGATCCAGGCCGTCGACTCCATTCGCATCGTCAACATCCTGTCGGCCCAATACCGCGACCCGGGCCTGTTGCTCGGCCAGCGGATCGGGGCGACGGACTTCAGCACGCTGTACAGCCCCGTCGGGGGCAACGTGCCACAGTCGCT
>NZ_LZKV01000223.1:0-44018 GCF_001672995.1 Mycobacterium sp. 1482292.6
CGATACATACGCTGGCCCACCACACCGAACGGGCACGCGATGAACCGCGATGCGGTCAGCCCGGGGCGGCGCCAGTACCCGACCCCCACGCCCTCGCCGGCCAGATACAGCTCGCCCACCACGCCGGCGGGGACTGGGCGCAGCCACCCGTCGAGCACACAGAGCGCGGACCCCGATGCGGGCGATCCGATCGGCGGCGCACCCGACCCCGCGATCAGGGGCACACTGTGGGACACCCACATGGTCGTTTCGGTGGGGCCATACACATTGACCATCACCCGGCCCGGCGCCCAGCGGTCCACCAGCTCCGGCGGACACGGCTCGGCCCCGACCACCAACGCCGTGAAATCCAGGCCGTCGGTGGGCAGCATCCCGGCCGCCGACGGGGTCTGGGTCAACACCGTCACACCCTCACCCACCAGCAGGGCATGAAACTCCTCAGGCGAGCGGGCCACCGCCTCGGGAACCACCACCAACCGACCACCATGCAGCAGCGCACCCCAGATCTCCCACACCGAGAAGTCAAAGGCATACGAGTGGAACTGGGTCCACACCTGCCCGGCCGACAGCTCGACACCGATATCCAGATCGTCGAACAGCTGCGCAACGTTGTGATGGGTCACCGCAACGCCTTTGGGCACACCCGTGGTCCCCGACGTGTAGATCACATGCGCCACATCAGCCGGCGCCGGCGCCGGCGGCGGGGTGCTCGGCTGGTCCGCCACCGCCGCATCGGCCACATCGATGACCACCCCACCAAACCCCTCGAGCCGATCCACCAGCTCGGCGGTGGTGACCGCGGCCATCGGGGCGGCATCGGTCAGCATGAATTCCACCCGCGCGGCCGGCAGCGCCGGGTCGATCGGCAGATACGCCGCCCCGGATTTGAGCACCGCCACGATCGCCACGATCGCCTCGGCCGACCGCGACAACAGCAGCGCCACAACCCCACCCGGGCCCGCACCGGACTCGACCAACAGATGCGCCAACCGATTGGCCGCCTCGTCAAGCTCCCGATAGGACATGGACCGGCCCTCGAACGTCACCGCCACCGCATCCGGAGTCCGCGCCACCTGCGCGGCGAACAACTCCACCACCGACACCGGCACCACCGCACGACCCAACGCCGACGCATTGCCCCACGCGGCCAGCCGGGCGTGCGCGTTCTCGTCCATCACATCCAGGGCCAGCAGCGGCCGGGTCGGGTCGGCCGTCATCGCAACCAGTAGCCGCTGCAGTAGTGCGGCAAGGTCGGGGGCGTCGAGGCCGGACCAGGGCGCCCACCTGCCCGCGGTGCTGAGGAAGAGTTGGTGGCCGTCACTGGTGAAGATGAGGCCGAAGCCGTCCGCCTGACCGGAATTCGTGTAGGAGGCCTCGGCCGTGACACCGCCGAAGGGCAACGTGAATGCCGACGGGATGAAGTTGACGCTGACCCGCTCCGGCGACTTCGTCAGGCCGCGGACCTTGCGCTCGAGAGCGTGCACCGGGAATCGCTGGTGCGCTACCGCCTCGGCGATGCGCGCCTCGACGTGTTTGCAGAACTCGGCGACCGTCGATGCCGGCGCGGCGGTGATCACCAGCGGCACAACGCCGGCAACCATTCCGGGGAGCGTCTTCAACTCCGGGCGCACGCGGCGGCTGACCGGGAAATCGAGCACCACCTCCGGACCGCCGGGGCACCAGCCGCGGACCAACAGGGCGCAGGCCGCGGTGATGACCGACGTCTGGGATACGCCCCACACGTCGGAGAACCGGTGCACCCGGCGCACCACCCCGGGGTCCAGCGCCACCGGAGCCGACGGCCACGGATTACGCTCCCCCGCGCCGTCGGAAACGCGGTGCTGCCCGTCGCGTTCGGGCGGCAGGTTCGCCAGCCAGTAGGCCTCGTCATCCCGGTACTCGGCGGATGCCTCGTAGCGAGATTCGCAGTCGACCAGCTCGCGCAGTGAGCCGAAGACGGCCGTCGGGATGGGTCCGGCGGACACGATCGCGGAGTAGATGGAGGCGATCCGATGGCCGACCAGCCCGACGCCGGTCCCGTCGATCACGATGTGGTGGCAGCAGGCGAACAAGAAGTACTCGTCGCGCCGGGTCTGAAAGAGAACGAACTTGAACAGCGGCCCGGTGAGCGGCATGGGCGTTCGCTGGATGGCCAGCGCTCTGCGCCGGGCTTCTTCGACGGGCTCGGGCAGGTCGCTCAGGTTGTCGAACGTCAGCTCGACGTTCGGGTTGTCGATCGGGCGCTGGACGACGTCGCCGTCGACCTCGACGAAGGCGACCCTGGTCGGTTCCGCTTCGTGCACGGCTTGCCGGATCGCCCACTGCAAGGCGTCGCGCTGGACCGTGCCGTTGATCCGCACGAACAGTCCCAGCTGCCACTCCGTGTCGGAGTGACCCGTCTGCTGCGCAAGCCATAGGTCTAGCTGTCCGCGAGTGAGCGGAAGCGTTCGGCCGTCAAGCTCCATCCATCTCCCCAACCACAGGGCGTTCCTTTCAACCCCCCGGTTGAGTGGGGCCGCTCGGGCGGGCGTTCGGGCCGTAGCCCGGTGCGCTGCTGCTCGAGGTAGCCCCGGCACTCGGCGCGGTCTACTTCGCGGCGCTTCACCCGGCGATCGGGCATAGCGTCGGCAAAGACCGACCGCAACCTCGGTTGCCGCTCGTCGTTGGCCGGGACGACTGGGCCGGGAAGCGCCGCCGCCACAACACGGTTGACGCTCACCCACTCCGATGACGTCGTAGTCAACATGAGTGCAACAGTTTGGAAGGCTAATAGACGACCACCCCGTTGGTCCAGGGTTATCCAAACTTGATGTCCTGTGAATCCCCCAAATGAATGGTTTTAACTCAGCCTTCAGGCCTTGATACATACCTCAAGTACTGGTTAAGATTCTCTCAGCACCATACGGTATGGCATGTTTTGGGGGGTTTCGGCGTTGGTCGCCACGCACTGCGGCATAGACCGTTATCGCCGCGTTATAGGCGATCAGGTCCCCGCCGCCGGTACCCGACCATCAAAACGAATCGCGCATGACACAAAAGCGGCGTGGCCCGGAAGGACCACGCCGCTTTCGGACTCCCCGGAGGGATTACAGCAAACCGAGCAGCTGCAGATCGGTGACGTACTTGACGATCACCGGCGCGCTGACATGCGGGATGTCGTTGTCGGACCCGACCTTCGCTTCCTGCACGGCGGCGCGGAAGCGATCCGTCGGCGCGAAGGCGCCCCGGGCCGGTTCGGCGGGTTGCAGGTTCTTCGGGTCGCGCAGCAGCAACATCAACATCTGCAGCACCGAGTTCTGCCGCTGCCGCTCCGGCAGACCCCGCAGGCCGGTCTCGAAGCGTTGCAGCCACTCGCCGAAGTCGTCGACGCGTTCGATCGGGTAGCCCGCTTCGATCAGCCAATCGACGTATTGGTCGAGGCCGATGCCGTCATCGTGCGGGTTCATCACGTGGTACGTCTCGAACCCGTCCATCACCTGGGCGCCCAGCTTGGCGATCGCCTCGGCGACGAACTCGACGGGCAGGCCGTCGAAGTGCGCGCTCTGCCGGTTGCCATCGGCGTCGAGCTGATAGAACGACTTGGGCGCGACGCCGGTGGCCACGACGCTCAGGATCATCCGGGTGAAGATGTCCGCGACGTTGAGCTGGCCGGCGTAGCTGGTGTCGGCCAGGATCATGTCGGAGCGGAACACGGAGACCGGCAGCCCGCACAGGTCGTGCGCCTCGCGCAGCAGGACCTCACCCGCCCACTTGCTGTTGCCGTACCCGTTGGCGTAACCGCCGTCGATGACGCGGGTGGCGCTGATGACCCGGATGTCGGCGTCCTCGGTGAACGCCGCCGGGTCGATCTGGCGGCCCACGTCTGAAGTCGACACGTACGCGTACGGCTTCTTCTTGGTGGTGAGCGCCAACCGGATCAGCTCCGCGGTGCCCCCGACGTTGGGGGTGAACAGCTCGTTGTAGGGCAGGACGCCGTTGACAACGGCCGCCGAGTCGACGATCAGGTCGACGGTGTCGGCCAGCCGCTGCCAGGTCGCGTCGTCCAGGCCGAGGTTGGCCTGGCCCTTGTCGCCGGCGACGACCTGCAGGTGCTCCTCGGCCAGTTCCTGGAAGTGCGCCAGCAGTTCCGGGTCGCCGCTGTTGAAGGTCTTCTCCAACCGGGCCCACGCGTCCTCGTCGGACTTGGCCCGCACCAGGCAGATCAGCTTGCCGCCCACGACTTCCAGCTGCTCGAGCCATTCGAGCACCAGGTAGCGGCCCAGGAACCCGGTGGCACCGGTCAGCAGGACCGTCCGGACCTCGGCGCTCGGCCCGGGCAGCGTCGGCGCGGTCGACAGCGTCGTCGCGTCGATGAACTTGTCCAGGGTGAGGTCGCGGGCGTGCACCTCCTTGGCGTCGGCGCCGTGCACCGCCGCAAAGCCGGGTCCGGCGGCGCCCTCGGTGTCGGCCCCACTGGTGATCCGCTGGCTCAGGCTGCGGACCGTTTGCGAGTCGAACAGGGTGCGCACCGACAGCGCGCCATCGACGGCGGTGTTGATCTCGGCGATCACCCGCATCGCGGACAGCGAGTCCCCGCCCAGCTCGAAGAAGGAGTCCTCCACCGACACCCGGTCCATGCCGAGGACGCGGGCGAAGACGTCGGCGA
This sequence comes from Mycobacterium sp. 1482292.6, assembly GCF_001672995.1. Lineage (NCBI taxonomy): Bacteria > Bacillati > Actinomycetota > Actinomycetes > Mycobacteriales > Mycobacteriaceae > Mycobacterium > Mycobacterium sp. 1482292.6. Next base: position 4,646 of record NZ_LZKV01000223.1, read on the forward strand.
CGATCTCTTCGGTGGGGTCGCCCGGCGCGACGTACTCGCCGCCGCGCTTCTGGTACTCCGGTGCGGGCAGGGCGCGCCTGTCCAGCTTGCCGTTGACCGTCAGCGGCAGCGCGTCCAACACCACCACCGCGGCCGGCACCATGTAGGCGGGCAGCCGGTCGGCCAGCTGGACGCGGATGCCGACCGGGTCGGCGGTTCCGGTGATGTAGCCGACCAGGCGCTTGTCGCCGGGGCGGTCCTCGCGGGCGATCACCGCGGCCTGCTCGACGCCGTCGAGCGCGGCCAGGGCGGCCTGCACCTCACCGAGCTCGATGCGGTAGCCGCGCAGCTTGACCTGCTCGTCGGCGCGGCCCAGGTACTCGAGCTGACCGTCGCGGCCCCAGCGGACCAGGTCGCCGGTGCGATACATCCGCGAACCCGGGCTGCCGAACGGGCAGGCGACGAAGCGCCCCGCCGTCAGGCCGGGCCGGCGTGAATACCCGGTCGCCACACCGTGACCGGCGATGTACAGCTCGCCGACGACACCCTCGGGTGCCGGGCGCAGCCACCGGTCCAGCACGAACAGCGCGGCGCGCGGCACCGGCGAACCGATGGGCGCCGATCCCGTGCCGCTCCTCAGCGGCGCGCTCATGGCTGCGTAGACCGTGGCCTCCGTCGGGCCGTAGGCGTTGATCATCACCCGTCCCGGCGCCCACCGGTCGACGACCTCGACCGGGCAGGCCTCACCGGCAACCACCAGCGCCGTCGACTCCAGGCCCTCGGGCGAGAGCATGCCGACCGCCGACGGGGTCTGGCTCAGCACGGTGACCTGTTCGGCGACCAACAGCGCGTGCAGCTCGTCGGGCGCGGCCGCGACCGACTCGGGCACCACCACCAGGCGGCCGCCGTGCAGCAGCGCGCCCCAGATCTCGTGCACTGAGACGTCGAAGACCAGTGAGTGCCACTGCGCCCACACCCCCGCCTCCGGCAGGTCGGCGTGCAGCGTCTCCACCAACTGCGCGACGTTCGCGTGCGTGACGGCCACACCCTTGGGGACACCGGTGGTTCCCGAGGTGTAGATGACGTAGGCGATGTTGTCCGACGACGGCATCGGCAGCGCCGTGCCGGGCTGGTTGGCCAGCGCCGGGTCGTCGACGTCGATGACCGTCGGGCTGCAGCCGTCCAGCCGCTCCCGCAGCGCCGAGGTGGTGACCACGGCGACCGGCTCGGCGTCGGTGAGCAGGAATTCGATCCGGGCGGCCGGCAGCGCCGGGTCGATCGGCAGGTACGCCGCCCCGGTCTTGAGCACCGCAAGGATGGCGACGATCGCGTCGGCGGACCGCGAGAACAACAGCGCGACCCGCTCGCCCGGCCCGGCGCCCTCTTCGGTCAGCAGGTGCGCCATCCGGTTGGCGGCCTCGTCGAGCTCCCGGTACGTCATCGTGCTGCCGTCGAAGGTCAGCGCCGGCGCGTCCGGGGTGCTGGCCACCTGGGCGGCGAACATCGCGGGGATCGACTTGGCGGTCGGCGGCTGGCTCAGCACCCCGCGGTTGCCGCGCTCGTCGAGCCAGGCGTGCTCGTGCTCGTCCACGACGTCCAGCGACATCAGCCGTCGGGTCGGATCGGCCGTCATCTCGGACAGCACCCGCTGGAACCGCTCGGTCAGCTTCTCGATGCCGGCCGCGTCGAACACGTCGGTGTCGAACTCGACGCGCAGGCCGAGTTCCCGGCCCGGCAGCGCCATCACCGACAGCGGGTAGTGGTTGTACTCGCGGTTGGTGACATCCGTGATGGCCAGCTCGTGGAAGCCCAACGGCACGCTGGTGTCGATCGGATAGTTCTCGTACAGGAACAAGGTGTCGAACAGCGCGTCGTGACCGGTCACGTGGTGGATGTCGCTCAGCGCCAGGTGCTCGTGTTCGAGGGTGTCGTTGTGGTGTTGCTGCAACTGCTCCAGCACGTCGGCGACGGTGGTCTCCGCGGTGATGCTGGCCCGCACCGGCACGGTGTTGATCAGCAGACCCACCATGGACTCGGCGCCGATCAGGTCGGCCGGCCGGCCCGACACCGCGGTGCCGAACGCGACGTCATGCTGGCCGGTCAGCCGCATCAGCAGCTGCGCCCACGCGGCCTGCAGCACGGTGTTGACGGTGGTGTGGCAGGTGCGGGCCAGCTCGCCCAGGGCGCGCGTGGTCTCCGCGGACAGCCGGTAGGACTCGACGGCCCGCCGGCCCAGCCGCATCCGGCCGGCCGGTCCCACCAGGGTGGGGGTGTCGAATCCGTCGAGCACCTGCCGCCACGCGGCTTGCGCGGCCGTGCGATCCTGGCTGGCCAGCCAGGTCAGGTAGCTGCGGTAGGTGGCCGGCGCGGGCAGCTGGTCCCCGTAGTAGTTGGCGAGGATCTCGCGCAGCAGGATGGGCAGCGACCAGCCGTCCATGACGATGTGGTGGTTGGTCAGCACGAACCGGTACCGGTTGTCCGCGGTGCGGATCAGCGCGGCGCGGAATGCCGGCCGGTTGGCCAGATCGCTGACCGCGGCACGTTCGGCGGCGCACAGCTCCTCGACCCGCTGTTCGGGGTCCAGATCCTCGGCGCCCAGCTGGATGTACCGCCAGGCCATGACCGGGTCGGCCGGGATGACCTGGACGGGCTCGCCGAACTGCGGGCAGAACCGGGCCGCCAGGTTGGGGTGGCGGTTGACCACGGTGTGCACCGCGTCGTGCAGGCGGTGCGAGTCCAGCTCGCCGGTCACGGTGATGCCGAGCTGCACCGCGTAGACGTCGTCGCCCGGGTCCTGCGCGAAGCTGGCGTGGAACAGCAGGCCCTGTTGCAGCGGGGTCAGCGGCAGGATGTCGGCGACCTGGTGCTGCTTGCTCAGCTCGTCGATCTGGCGCTGGTTCAGGCGCGCGGGTGCGATGTCGGACGGGGTCAACCCGCCGCCGCCGCCCTGCACGTGGGCGCAGATCCCGGTGAGGGCCTCGAACCACAGCTGGCTGAGCCGGCTGATCTGCTCGCGGTCCATCGCCGAGGCCGCCCACGTCCAGTTGGCGTGCAGGTGCGGGCCTTCCTCGGTGTCCATGGTGCCGGCGTTGAGGTCGACGGTGTGCATCAGCGGCATCGCGACCGCCGCGGCCGCGCCGCTCAGCGACAGGCTGTCCGGGCTCAGCCGCCACAACTCGCCGGGCAGGTCGGCGGCCGCGCCGAGCCGTCCCAGGTAGTTGAAGCCGATCACCGGGTCGGTTCCACCCAGGTCGATGTCGGGGTTCAGGTAGCGCAGCAGGCCGTAGGTCAGCCCGTCGGGCAGGGCACGCAGCTGCTCCTTGGTGGCCTTGACCGCCGCGCCCAGCGCGTGGTCGCCGGCGACCACGTTCGACCAGTCCAGGCCGTCGACCGTCAACGACACCGGGTATTTGGTGGTGAACCAGCCGACGGTGCGGGACAGGTCGACGTGCGGGCCCAGCTCTTCCTGGCGGCCGTGGCCCTCGACGTCGATGCCGATCGGCGTGCTCTTACCCAGGAACTGCGTCCAGGCCATCCCGAACGCAATCAACAGGATGTCCTGCACGCCGGCGTGGAACGCCGCGGGCACCTCACCCAGCAGCAGCCGGGTGGTCTCGACGTCCAGCGACACCGAGAGCTGCTCGGCGGTCTGGTAGGTGTCCTCCTCGGGGCGCACCGCGGGCAGCACGGCCGGGGTGGCGACGACCTCGCGCCAGGCGTCGGCCTGCTCGACCACCTCGGGGCTCAACGCGTGCTCGGCAAGCAGCGAGGACCAGCGGGCGAACGAGGTGCCGCCGGCGGGCAGCGCCACCGGCTGGCCGCTGTGGTGCTGCGCCCAGGCGATATTGAGGTCTTCGATCAGGGTCCGCCACGACACGCCGTCGACGGCCACGTGGTGGATGATCAACGCCAATTGGCTTGTCTCGCTTGCCCAGACGGCGCTCACCATGATTCCGGCGCCCGGGTTCAGTCGGGACCGGGCCGCCACCAGCGTGGTATCGGACAGCTCGTCGACGGTCTGCAGGCAGTCGCCGGCCTGCACGGTGCCCGGTTCGGGCGCGTGCAGCGACCAGCCGCCCTCGCCGTCGTCCTCGACGCGCAGCCGCAGCATGGGGTGCCGGTCCAGCAGGGCCTGCAGCACGACGACGACGACGTCGGAGGTGACGCCCGCGGGAGCGGCCAGCACCATGGTCTGGTTGAAGTCGTCGATCGGGCCTTGCACGGTTTGCAGCCAGTGCATGATCGGGGTGGCCAGCACCGGCCCGATCCCCTCGTCGACCACGTCGTCCTGGTCGGCGCCGTCGGTGGCCACGCGGGCCAGCCGGGCGACGGTCTGTTCGACGAACACGTCGCGCGGGCGGCACATCACGCCGGCCGCGCGGGCGCGGGCCACCACCTGCATCGACAGGATGCTGTCGCCGCCCAGATCGAAGAACGAGTCGTCCACACCGACCCGCTCCACACCCAGCACCTGGGCGTAGATGCCGGCCAGGATCTCCTCGGTGTGGTTGCTGGGGGCGCGGTACTGGCCGCCGCGCTTGTGGTACTCGGGCGCGGGCAGGGCGCGCTTGTCCAGCTTGCCGTTGACCGTCAGCGGCAGGCTTTCCAGCACGACGACCGCGGCCGGGACCATGTAGGCCGGCAGCCGCTTGCCCAGCTGGGTGCGCAGTTCGGTCGGGTCGGCGGTCCCGGTGATGTAACCCACCAGGCGCTTGTCGCCGGGGCGGTCCTCGCGGGCGATCACCGCCGCCTGATCCACGCCGTCCAGCGCGGCCAGCGCCGACTGGATCTCGCCGAGCTCGATGCGGTAGCCGCGGATCTTGACCTGCTCGTCGGCGCGACCCAGGTACTGCAACTGGCCGTCGGCGCCCCAGCGGACCAGGTCACCGGTGCGGTACATCCGCGCGCCCGGCCCGCCGAACGGGCAGGCCACAAAGCGCGAGGCCGTCAATCCGGACCGGCGGGCGTAGCCGGTGGCGACGCCGCGGCCGGCCACATACAGCTCACCGACCACGCCTTCCGGCGCCGGCCGCAGCCACTTGTCCAGCACGAACAACGCCGCGCCGGGAACCGGCGAGCCGATCGGCGGGGCCCCGGAGTCGCCCGCCAACGGCGTGCTCATCGCGGCGTACACGGTGGCCTCGGTCGGGCCGTAGGCGTTGATCATCACCCGTCCCGGCGCCCACCGGTCGACCACCTCGGCCGGGCAGGCCTCACCGGCCACCACCAGGGCGGTGTCGTCCAGGCCCTCCGGCGAGAGCATGCCCACCGCCGACGGGGTCTGGCTCAGGACGTTGACCTTCTCTGCGACCAGCAGGGCGTGCAGCTCATCGGGTGAGCCGGCGACGGACTCGGGCACCACCACGAGGCGGCCGCCGTGCAGGAGCGCACCCCAGATCTCCCAGACGGAGACGTCGAAGACCAGCGAGTGCCACTGCGACCAGACCTTTCCCGGCCCGGTCGGCAGATCGGCGTGCAACGTCCGCAGGAACTCGGTCACGTTGCGGTGGGTGACCGCGACGCCCTTGGGGGTTCCCGTGGTGCCCGAGGTGTAGATCATGTACGCGATGTCCTCGGGCGCCGGCCCGGGCAGCTCGCTGCTGGGCTGGCCGTCCGCCGCGGCTTCGTCGACGTCGATGACGGGCAGGTCGAATCCGTCCAGCCGGGTGCGCAGGCCGGCCGTGGTCACCACCGCGATCGGTGTGGCGTCGCCGAGCATGAATTCCATGCGCGCGGACGGCAGCGCCGGGTCGATGGGGAGGTAGGCGGCCCCGGTCTTGAGCACCGCGAGAATCGAGATGATTGCCTCGGCCGAACGCGAGAACAGCAACGCGACGCACTCACCCGGGCGCGCGCCCTGCTCGGCCAGCAGGTGCGCCAGGCGGTTGGCGGCCTCGTCGAGCTCGCGATAGGTCAGCGAGCGATCGCCGAACGTCAGCGCCACGGCCTGAGGGTCACGCGCCACCTGCGTCGCGAACACCTCGGGGATCGATTTCGGAGATTTGACCGGCTTGGTCAGGACGGCGCGGTTACCCCACTCATCGAGTCGGTCGTGCTCGCCGCCATCCAGCAGATCGATCGACAACAATCGCCGTCCCGCACCGACGGTCATGACTGCTCCTCCAAGTCCACGGTCATGGCTTCCAGCACCCGCCGAAATCGCTCAACTAGCTTCTCGATCCTCGCCTCGCCAAACACGTCCGTATCGAACTCGACGCGAAGACCTATTTCGTGGCCTGGCACAGCTTGCACCGAAAGCGGGTAGTGGTTGTATTCCCGATTCGTGAATCCACTAATAGTTAACTCGTCCACGGCCGATAGCGCGGCAGTATCGATGGGATAGTTCTCGTACACGAACATTGTGTCGAAAATTTGGTCGTGTCCCGTTACACGATGGATTTCATTCAGTGCTAAATGCTGGTGGTCCAGGGTGTTGGTGTAGGCGCGTTGCAGCTGGTCAAGCAGGTCGGCGATGGTGGTTTCGGCGCCGATCGTGGCCCGCACCGGAACGGTGTTGATCAAAAGGCCCACCATCGCGTCGGATCCGGCCAATTCCGTCGGTCGACCCGAAACCGCTGTGCCGAACACCACATCGTGCTGCCCGGTAAGCCACATCAGCAGCTGCGCCCACGCCGCCTGCAACACCGTGCTGACCGTCGTGCGGCACGAACGGGCCAATTCGCCGAGCAAACGACTGGTCTCGGCGGACACTGCGAACTCGGCGACGCCGCGCGGGCCGAGCCCGGTGCGGCCCGACGGCCCCACCAGCGTGGGGGTCTCGAAGCCCTCGAGCACCTCGCGCCACGCGGCCTGCGCGGCGGCCCGATCCTGCTCTGAGAGCCAGGTGATGAAGCTGCGATACGGCACCGGCGCCGGTAGCCGCACCCCGAAGTAGCTGGCGAAGATCTCCTGCAGCAGGAGCGGCTTGGACCAGCCGTCGAGCACGATGTGGTGGTTGGTGAGCACGAATCGGTAGGTGTTCTCCGCGGTGCGGATCAGGGTGCCCCGGAACGGGGGCTGCCCGGCCAGATCGCAGACGGCGACGCATTCGGCGGTGGACAACCGGTCCACCTGTGCTTCGACGTCGTCGCCGGCGTCCAGCTCGACGTACTGCCAGGCCAGCTCCGGGTCGGCCGAGAGAACCTGCACCGGCTCCCCGAAGTCCTCCAGGAAGCTGGCCACCACGTTGGGATGGCGCGTGATGACGGCGTGCACCGCCTGGCGCAGCCGCTCGGGGTCGATGGCACCGGTGACCGAGATGTCGAGCTGCACGGCATAGAGGTCTTCGGATTCTTCGCCACCCTGGGCGGTGCCGGTGTGGAACAACAGCCCCTGCTGCAACGGCGTCAGTGGCAACACGTCGGCGATCCGGTACCGCTGCTGCAGTTCGTCGAGGTCGCGCTGGCTCAGGCGGGCGGGCGCGACGTCGGACGGGGTCAACCCGCCGCCGCCGTTGCGCACGTGCGCGCAGATGCCGGCGAGTGCGTCGAACCACAGCTCGCTGAGCCGGCTGATCTGCTTCTCGTCCAGCGCAGAGAGCGCCCAGGTCCAGTTGGCCTGCAGGTGCGGGCCGTCCGCGGTGTCCATGGTGCCGGCGTTGAGCTCCACCGTGTGCGGCAACGGCAGCGCCACCGCGCCCGCCGCGCCGGCCATCGCGAAGCTGTCCGGGGCCAACTGCCACAGCTCGGCGGACAATTCGGCGGCGCCACCGCCGAGCCGACCCAGATAGTTGAAGCTGATGACGGGATCCGGATCATCCAGTGCCGCTTCGGGATTCAGATAGCGCAGCAACCCGTAGGTCAAGCCGTCCGGCAGGGCGCGCAGTTGTTCCTTGGCGTCCTTGACCAGCCCACCCAGCGCCGCGTCCCCGCCGACGACCTGGCCCCAGGACAGCCCACCGACCCGCAGCGACACCGGGTACTTCGCGGTGAACCAGCCGACCGTGCGCGACAGGTCCACCTGCGGGCCCAGTTCCTCGTTGCGTCCGTGACCCTCCACGTCGATGGCGATCGGCGCGCCGGTGCCCACGAACTGGGTCCAGGCCAGTCCGAACGCGATCAACAGGATGTCTTGCACACCGGCGTGGAACGCCGCGGGCACCTCGCTGAGCAGCAGCCGCGTGGTCTCGACGTCCAGCGACGCCGAGAACTGCCCGGCCGTCAGGTAGGTGTCCTCGGGCTGGGCCTGCGGCAACACCGCCGGCACGGCGGCCACCTGCCGCCACTCCTCCAGCCGCTCGACCACCTCGGGGCGCCGCGCGTACTCGTCCAGCAGCGACGACCACCGGGCGAACGAGGTCCCGCCCACCGGCAGGGCCACCGGCTGCCCGCTGTGGTGCTGCGCCCAGGCGATGTTGAGGTCCTCGATCAGGGTCCGCCACGACACGCCGTCCACCGCCAGGTGGTGGATGATCAACGCCAATTGGTTTGTCGCACTTGCCCATACGGCACGCACCAACACGCCGTCGGCCAGGTTCAGCCGCGACCGGGCGTCGACCAGCGCCGCCTCGGACAGCACATCGACCGACTCCACGCAGTCGCCGGCCTGGATCGAGCCCGCCTCGGGCACCTCGAGCGACCAGCCGCCGACGCCGTCGTCCTCGACGCGCAGCCGCAGCATCGCGTGCCGATCCAGCAGCGGCTGCACCACCACCGGCACGTCGTCGAAGGTGACCTCCGCGGGCGCCGCGAGCACCATGGTCTGGTTGAACTGCTCGACGGGGCCGTCCATGTCCTGCAGCCACCGCATGATCGGCGTGGCCACCACCGGCCCGAGCCCCTCGTCGACGACGTCGTCGTCACCGCTGGCCACCGTGGCGACCCGCGCCAACCGGGCCACCGTCTGCTCGACGAAGACGTCGCGCGGGCGGCACACCACCCCCGCCGCCCGGGCGCGGGCCACCACCTGCATCGACAGGATGCTGTCGCCGCCAAGGTCGAAGAAGGAGTCGTCGACGCCGACGCGTTCCACGCCGAGCACCTGGGCGTAGATGCCGGCCAGGATCTCCTCGATCGCGCTCACCGGGGCGCGGTAGCGATCGGCGTCGGAATATTCCGGCGCCGGCAGCGCGCGGGTGTCCAGCTTGCCGTTGACCGTCAGGGGCAGCGCCTCGAGCACCACCACCGCCGAGGGCACCATGTAGCTCGGCAACCGCTCGCCGAGCTGCGCGCGGACCTCGGCCGGGTCGGCCGTCCCGGTGATGTAGCCCACCAGCCGCTTGTCGCCGGGGCGGTCCTCGCGGGCGATCACCGCCGCGTGCTCGACCCCGGACAGCGAGGCGAGGGCGGCCTGGATTTCGCCGAGCTCGATGCGGTAGCCGCGGATCTTGACCTGCTCGTCGGCGCGGCCCATGTATTGCAGCTGACCGTCCGCGCCCCACCGGACCAGGTCACCGGTGCGATACATCCGCGCGCCGGGTGCCCCATACGGGCAGGCGACGAAGCGGGTGGCCGACAGCCCCGGCCGCCCGACGTAGCCGGTGGCCAGCCCGCCGCCGGCGACGTACAGCTCACCGACCACACCGACGGGCACCTGACGCAGCCAGCCGTCCAGCACGAAGAAGGCCAGGTTGGCCAGCGGCACCCCGATGGGGCTGATGTTGCTGTCGACGTCCCCGTCGACGATCTCCCGGAACGAGGCGTGCACCGTCGTCTCGGTGATGCCATACATATTGATCATCCGGGGCAGGCCGGGGTGGCGGTGCAGCCACGTCGACAACCGGTGCGGCTCGAGCGCCTCGCCACCGAAGACCACCGTCTGCAACTTCAGCTGCTCACCCAACTCGGGCGCCAACGCATCGGCGCTCTGCAGCGCATAGAACGCCGACGGCGTCTGACTGAGCACACTCACCTGCTCGCGAACCAACAACGCGTGCAAGTCCTCAGCCGAGCGCACCACGGCATCCGGCACGATCACCAGACGCCCGCCATACAGCAAGGACCCGAAGACTTCCCACACCGAGAAGTCAAACGCCAGCGAGTGACACTGCGTCCACACCTGGCCCAACCCGAGCTGAGCATCCAGTGTCTCCAGCAACAACGTCACGTTGTGGTGCGGGATGGCCACACCCTTGGGGGTTCCGGTGGTTCCAGAGGTGTAGATGATGTAGGCGATGTTCTCCGGGGCCGGCACCGGCAGGGCCGTCGTGGGCTGGCTGCCCACGGCGGGGTCGTCGATGTCGATGATCAGGCCGTCGAAGCCGTCCAGCTGTGGCCGCACCTCGGCGGTGGTCAGCGCGGCGATCGGCGCTGCGTCACCGAGCACGAACTCCAACCGCGCCGCCGGCACGCTCGGGTCGATCGGCACATACGCCGCCCCGGTCTTCAGGACGGCGAAGATCGCCATCACCGCTTCAGCCGAGCGTGGGATCACCACCGCGACCCGCTGACCCGGCCCGGCGCCCCGCTCGGAAAGCAAGTGCGCCAACCGGTTTGCCGACTCTTCGACCTCGCGATAGGTCCACGACCGCTCGTCGCAGGTGATCGCCACGGCGTCGGCGGCGCGGCCCACCTGGGCGGCGAACAACGCCGGAATGGACGCGGGTGCCCGCCGCCGCTGGGTCAGCATGGCTCGGTTGCCCCAGGCATCGAGCCGCTCGTGCTCGGCGGCGTCGAGCAGGTCGATCGACGAAAGCCGTTGCGCGGGGTCGGCGGCCATCGCGGCCATCACCTGACGCAACCGGTCGATCAGTGTTTCGACGGCGGACGCATCGAACACCTCGGTGTCGTACTCGACGCGCAGGCTCAGCTCGTGCCCGGGCGTGGCCACCACGGAAAGCGGGTAGTGGTTGAACTCGCGGCTGCTGAACTCGGTGACCGCCAGCTCGTTGACGCCCAGCAGCGCACCGGCGTCGATCGGGTAATTCTCGTAGAGGAACAGCGTGTCGAACAGTTGGTCGTGTCCGGTGACGCGATGAATCTCGTTGAGCGCCAAGTGTTCATGCTCGAGCGTTTCGGCGTGGGCGCGCTGCAGCTGCTCCAGCAGATCGGCGACGGTGGTCGCGGCGGCGATGTCGGCGCGCACCGGCACGGTGTTGATCAGCAAGCCGACCATGGCGTCCGCGCCGGCCAGTTCGGTGGGCCGGCCCGAGACCGCGGTGCCGAAGGCCACGTCGTGCTGGCCGGTCAGCCACGTCAACAGTTGCGCCCACGCGCCCTGCAGCACGGTGCTGACGGTGGTGCGGCTGGAGCGGGCCAGTTCGCTCAGCGCGCGGGTGGTGTCCGCCGAAACCGTGTAGGTGGCAACGGCGCGCCGGCCGATCTTGCCCGGCGGCGCCACCAGCGTGGGGGCTTCGAAGCCGGCGAGGGCCTCGCCCCAAGCCGCTTGGGCGCCAAGACGATCCTGCGCGGCCAGCCACATCAGGTAACTGCGATACGACGGCGGCGCGGGCAGCCGCTCGCCGTAGTAGCCGGCGAACACTTCGCGCATCAGGACCGGCAGCGACCAGCCGTCGATGACGATGTGGTGAATGGTCAGCACGAATCGGTGCCGGTCGGGCGCGGTGCGGATCAACGCCGCCCGGAACGGGGACTCCCCGCCCAGGTCGCAGACCGCGGTGCGTTCGGCCGCGGCCAGCTGCTCGACCTGCGCGTCGACATCGCCGCCGTCCAGCTCGATGTAGTTCCACGCCATCACCGGCTTGGCCGGGATGATCTGCACCGGCTCACCGAATTCGTCAATGAAGCGGGCCGCCAGGTTGGGGTGGCGGTTGACGACGGTCTGCACCGCCTCGCGAAGCCGTTGCGCGTCAAGGGAACCGCTTACGGTGATGGCGAGCTGCACCGCGTAGAGGTCTTCGAGTTCCTGCGCGAAGCTGGTGTGGAAGAGCAACCCCTGCTGGACGGGGCTGAGCGGCAACACGTCGGCGATCTGGTGCGCACGGCAGAGCTCGTCGATCTGCTGCTGATCCAGTCGGGCGGGGGCGATGTCGGACGGGGTCAACCCGCCACCACCGCCGCGCACGTGCGCGCAGATGCCGGTCAGCGCGTCAAACCACAACTGGCTCAACCGGTTTACCTGCTCGTCGGTTAGCGCCGACGGCGCCCACCTCCAGTTGGCGTGCAGGTTCGGGCCGGCCTCGGTGTCCATGGTGCCGGCGTTGAGTTCCACGGTGTGGGCCAACGGCATTGCCACCGCGGTGGCCACGGCCGCCGACGACAGGCTGTCCTCGCTGACCCGCCACAGGTCCTCGGAAAGGTCGGCTCCCGCGGCCAGCCGGCCCAGGTAGTTGAACCCGATCACCGGGTCTGCGCCCTGCAGGTCGACGTCGTCGTTCAGGTAGCGCAACAGTCCGTAGGTCAGGCCGTCGGGCAGGGCGCGCAGCTGCTCCTTGGCGTCCTTGATCACCGCACCGAGTGCGGCCTCACCGGCGACCACCTGCGACCACTTCAGGGGGCCGTTGATCTTCAGCGCCGCAGGGTATTTGGTGGTGAACCAGCCCACCGTGCGCGACAGGTCAACGCGTGAGGCCACCTCTTCGTGGCGGCCGTGCCCTTCGATGTCGATACCGATCGGCGCGGCCTCACCCAGGAATTCGGTGAACGCCAAGCCGAACGCGATCAACAGAATGTCTTGCACCCCAGCGTGAAACGCCGCGGGCACCTCCCCCAACAGCAGCCGGGTCGTGTCGACATCCAAAGATGCCGACAACTGACCGGCCGTCGCGTAGGTGTCCCCCGGCCCGGCCGCAGGCAATGCCGCCGGCGTGGCTGCCACCTGCCGCCACGCGTCGGCCTGCGCGGCCACCGCCGGCGTCTGCGCGTAGTCGGCCAGCAGCGAAGACCAACGGGCGAAAGACGTTCCTGGCACCGGCAGTTCCACCGGTTGGCCGTTGTGATGCTGGGCCCAGGCGATGTTGAGGTCTTCGATCAGGGTCCGCCACGACACGCCGTCGACGGCAAGGTGGTGAATGACCAACGCCAATTGGTTTGTCGCGCTTGCCCATACCGCGCTCACCAGTATCCCGTCGGCGATGTTGAGCCGGCCGCGAGCCTCGACCAAGGCCGCGTCGGACAACGCGTCGACCGCACGCACGCAGTCGCCGGCCTGCACCGACCCCGCCTCGGGCGCCTCGAGGGACCAGCCGCCGGCGCCGTCGTCCTGCACGCGTAGCCGCAACATGGAATGGCGGTCGAGCAGCGCCTGCAGCACCGCCGTCACCTCGGCTTCGGTCACGCCGGCCGGTGCCGACAGCACCATGGTCTGGTTGAACTCGTCGATCGGGCCGTCGATGGTCTGCAGCCAGCGCATGATCGGGGTGGCCACCACGGGCCCGATCCCCTCGTCGACCGCGCCGAGCTCACCGTCGGCGGCGACCTCGGACACCCGCGCCAGGCGGGCGACCGTCTGCTCCACGAAAATGTCGCGCGGGCGGCAGATCACGCCGGCCGCGCGGGCCCGCGACACCACCTGCATCGACAGGATGCTGTCGCCGCCGAGGTCGAAGAAGGAGTCGTCGACGCCGACGCGTTCCACGCCCAGCACCTGGGCGTAGATGTCGGCCAGGATCTCCTCGATGGCGTCGGCCGGGGCGCGATATTCACTCGCGGCGTACTCGGGCGAGGGCAGGGCGCGTTTGTCGAGCTTGCCGTTGCCGGTCAGCGGCAGGGTGTCCAACACCATCACCGCGGTCGGGACCATGTAGGGCGGAAGCTTGTCGGCCAACTGGGCGCGCAGCGCGGCCGGGTCGGCGGTGCCGGTGATGTAACCGACCAGCCGCTTGTCGCCGGGGCGGTCCTCGCGGGCGATCACCGCGGCCTGGTCCACTCCGTCGAGGCCAGCCAACACGGCCTGGATCTCGCCGAGTTCGATGCGGTAGCCGCGGATCTTGACCTGCTCGTCGGCGCGGCCCAGGTACTGCAGCTGCCCGTCCGGACCCCAGCACACCAGGTCGCCGGTGCGGTACATCCGCGCGCCGGGACCGCCAAAGGGGTTGGCCACGAACCGCGTTGAGGTCAGCCCGGCCCGGCGCACATAGCCGTGTCCGACGCCGCGGCCCGCCAGGTACAGCTCGCCGACCACGCCGGCGGGCACCGGCTGCAGCCATTTGTCGAGCACGAACATCGCCGCGCCGGCTATCGGGGAGCCGATCGGCACCACCGAGGACCCGGCCGTCAACGGCTTGCTGATCGACGCGCACACCGTGGTCTCCGTCGGGCCGTACGCATCGAGCATCACGCGTCCGGGCGCCGCCCACCGATCGACCACGTCGGTCGGGCAGGCCTCACCGGCCACCACCAACGCGGTGGACTCCAGGTCGTCGGCCGGCAGCATCGCCACGGCCGACGGGGTCTGGGTCAGCACGCTGACTTTCTCCGCGACCAGCAGCGCGTGCAGATCCGCCGGGGAGGACGCCACCGATTCGGGCACGATCAGCAGCCGCCTGCCCCGCAGCAGCGCGCCGAAGATCTCCCAGACCGAGAAGTCGAAGGCCGCCGAGTGGCATTGGGTCCACACGTTGCCCTTGGGCAACCCGGCGTCGAGCGACTCGATCAGCCAGGTGACGTTGAGATGAGGAATGGCAACGCCTTTGGGGGTTCCGGTGGTTCCGGAGGTGTAAATGATGTACGCGGTGTTCTCCGGCGCCGGCAGCGGCAGCGCGGTGCTGGGCTGGCTGTCGACGACCGGGTCGTGGACGTCGACGACCAGGACGTCGTGGTCGTCGAGCCGCGAGCGCAGGTCCGCGGTGGTGATCACCGCGCTGGGCCCCGCGTCGGCGAGCACGAAATCCATCCGGGACGACGCGTGTGCCGGGTCGATCGGCACGTAGGCCGCGCCGGTCTTGAGCACCGCCAGCATCGAGACGATGGCGTCGGCGCAGCGGGGGAACATCACCGCGACGCAGTCCCCCGGGCCGATGCCATGACCGGCGAGCAGATGGCCCAACCGGTTGGAGGCTTCGTCGAGTTCGGCGAAGGTCAGGGCGCGGTCACCGAAGGTGACCGCCACCGCGTCGGGCGTGTTCTGCACGTGCTCGGCGAACGCCTGGGGGATCGACACGGGGTCGGGCACCGGCTCGTGCAGCGCCGGCCGGTTGCTCCACTCGTCAATGCGGGCGGGCTCGTCGGGGGTTAGCAGGTCGATCGACGACAGCGGCCGGTCCGGATCGGCGGTCATCTCCTCGAGGATCTGCTGCAGCCGGCCGGCCAGGTCGGCGACGCCAAAGCTCGCGAACGGCTGGCCGGGGCCCGCCGTGCTGAGGAACAACTGGTCGCCGGCGCCGAGGAAGAAGAGGCCGAAGTGCCCGACCGGGCCGTGGTTGGTGTACGACGCGGTCGCCGGGGAGCCGGCGAGGTCCAGCGTCAGGCGGGACGGGATGAAGTTGATGCCGACCCGATTCGGGGCTTGCCGCAGCCCGTCACCCTCCAGGGTGTGCACCGGGAAGCGCTGGTGCTGCAAAAGCTCGCGGATCCGCTTGTCGACGTGCTTGCAGAAGTCGGCGACGCTCGACTGGGGCTCGGTCGTCAGGACCAGCGGCACCACGCCGGCGAGCATCGCGGGAAGCGTCTTCGATTCGGGACGCACCCGCCGGCTGACCGGAAAGTCGAGCGCCACCTCCGAACCGCTGCCGGACCACCCGCGCACCAGCAGGGCGCATGCGGCGGTGGTCACCGAAAACCGGCGGATGGCCAGCTTCTTCGACAGCTCCTTGATCCGGTTGGCAACCGAGGGGTCCAGCTGCACCGAGGCCGACGGCGAGTAGTGGTCTTGCTCCCCGGTGGCGGTGGGCAGCCGGTCGACGGGCCCGCTCTCCGGCGGCAGGTGCTCGCTCCAGTAGGCCTTGTCTTCGGCGTAGTCGTCGGAGGCTTCGTAGCTCGACTCGAGGTCCACCAAATCCTGCGCCGACCCGAAGTAGGCGTCGGGGATCGGCTTGCCGGCCACCATTGCCGAATAGATGGTGGCCACGCGGCGGCAGACCAGGGCCATGCCCAGACCGTCGATGGCGATGTGGTGGCAGCAACCAAACAAATAGAATTCCTCGTGCCCTGTTTGAAAGAGCACGAACTTGAACAGCTGGCCGTTCAGCGCCATCGGTGTGCGCTGGATGGCGGAAGCCCTCTCGCGGGCTTCCTGTACCGGGTCGGGCGCGTCCCTCAGGTCGTCGAGCGTCAGCTCGACATGCGGGTAGTCGACCGGCTTCTGCACCACCTGGCCGTCGACCTCGAAGAACGAGACCCTGCCCGGCTCGGCCTCGGCGACCGCCTGGGTGATTGCGCGTTCGAGGGCGTCGTGGTCAACGGTGCCGTCGATTTTGACCAGGAGACCGAGCTGCCATTGGGTGCCGGCGAACCCGGCTTCTTGGGACAACCAGATGTCAAGCTGACCGCGCGTTAGCGGAAGTGCCCGATCTTCCTCCATCGACTCCCCCAAGTCTCCGCCACCCGCCCCATACCCCTGCTGCTTACTGCTCAAAACCCCGACCCGTTGCGAGCTTGTCGCGCAGGCTCTTCGGCCGAATGTCAGGCCAATGCTGCTCGATGTACTCCAAACACGCAGCTCGGTCGGCTTCCCCGTGTACCACTCGCCAGCCAGCTGGAACATCGGCGAAGGCCGGCCACAAGCTGTGTTGCTCCTCGTCGTTCACCAAGACGAAAAAGCTGCCGTTGTCGTCGTCGAAGGGATTGATGCTCACAATTCTCCAGGATGCATAAGTGGACATGAGTGGAACAGGTCCAAACCATAGTTGAGCCCCAGAGTGCTCGTCCGTGGTTTGGACAAAGTTCCCGGTGTGGCCTAGCAGGCTGTTGACGCCATCGAGTGGGTGGTGTGCGGCGGGGCCCCGATGCCCCTAAAGCGCTGCAATGACCTGCTTCAATGGCGTTGACTGCGAGATATCGCTGTTGGGGCAGGCACGGTCTTCAGGCCGATGAAATTATTGTGCTTTGTCGCCGCTCAGCTTAGCCGACGTCGCACTGACCGGGAAAATCACCACGAGGCGAACGCGTCCGGCTCCGGCGAGGATCCTTGAACCATCTGTGCCAGTGACACGTACGGTGTGTTGTGCTTAGGTGGCGGTGCGACGGGCGGGAGTCCTCGGGCGGATTCGTGATCAGGGAGATGTCGTGCATACCCGATAGGCATTACGATCCCGCATCGCGTTGACAAAGCACTGATACGGAAGCGACTGCCGTGGTTTACTCATCAAGACCTGGTCGCGCTCCCCGAGGGCGGGACCCGCAAGAGGTGAAAGAAAAACGACTGGTCGGCGGCGGGCCTGGCATTCGGAGCGCCGTCACCCGGCGCGATTGCGGCCGATGTGTAGTTGCATGGTCGGGGGCGAACACCGCGCGGGCGCGACGGCGCGGCTAGAGGGGGTGCAGTGGTCGAATCGGAGGTACGGGCCCGGCCCGACAACACCATCGCGGAAGGACGAGACATTAGCCAACGCGGTTTCCTGGGCTTTGGTCGTCGATCGTCAAAAGAATCCGAGCAGCAAGGCGGCCCTTCCAAGACCCGTCCGACGACGAAAAGGGGCCCCGGGCTTTTCAGTTTCCTGGGCCGGCTGTGGATCCCGCTCGTCATCGTGGCCGTCGTCGTCGCCGGAGGCATGACCGTCTCGCGGTTGCATGGTGTCTTCGGCTCCGAGAAGCGCCCGAGCTACGCCGAGTCCCGGCAACAGGACACCAAGCCGTTCAATCCCAAGCACGTGAAGTACGAGGTTTTCGGACCCGCCGGCTCGATGGCCGACATCAGCTACTTCGACGCCAATGGCGAACCGAACCACATCAATGGCATCCCGCTGCCGTGGACTTTCGACATCTCGACGACGTTGCCGTCGATCGTGGGAAATGTGGTCGCGCAGGGCAATAGCGATAGTCTCGGCTGCCGCATCGTGGTCGACGGTGTCGTCAAAGCCGAGAGGATCTCGCACGAATTGAATGCCTTCACCTACTGCGTGTTGACGGCAACATGAGCGCGCCCCCATTGGAGACCCAGCCGGCCGCGCGACCACGGATCGCGCGGCTCATCCATCGTTTGTCGGTTCCCATCATCTTGGGCTGGCTGGCGGTCGCCGTCCTCATCAGCATCGGCGTTCCGTCGCTGGAGCAGGTCGAGGCGGAGAATGCGGTGTCGCTGAGCCCGTTGGGCGCGCCGTCGTTCAAGGCCATGGAACGCCTTGGCCAGGACTTCAAGGAAAGCAACTCCGGCGCCCTGGCGATGATCCTGCTGGAGGGCCAGCAGCAACTTGGCGACGACGCGCACAGGTATTACGACCGCCTGGTCAATCTGTTAGAAAACGATCACGCGCATGTGCAGCACGTCCAGAACTTCTGGGGCGACCCGCTGACCCGGGGCGCCGCGCAAAGCCAGGACGGCAAGGCCGCTTACGTCCAGGTGAACCTGAACGGTAACCAGGGTGCCGCCGCGGGTGACGAGTCCGTGGCCGCGATCCGGAAGATCGTGCAGGACGCTTCGCCACCACCTGGTCTGAAGGTCTATGTCACGGGCCCCGCGCCCATCGTCGCGGACATGAACATCGCGGGTCAAAAGACCGTCATGCTGGTGACGCTGGCCAGCCTTGCGGTGATCTTCTTGACCTTGTTGCTCGTCTATCGGTCGATCGTCACGGTCATTCTGCTGTTGTTGATCGTCGGCCTGGAACTGCAGATCGCGCGCGGGATGGTCGCGCTACTCGGTCATCTCGGGGTGGTCGGCCTCACCACGTTCGCCGTGAACCTGCTGGTAGCCGCCGTCATCGCGACGGGTACGGACTACGGCATCTTCTTCGTCGGTCGATATCAGGAGGCACGGCAGGCCGGTGAAACTCGCGAAGAGGCCTTCTATACGACGTTCAGCAGCGTCGCCAAGGTGGTGTTGGCCTCCGGCTTGACCATCGCCGGCGCGGTGCTCTGCCTCAGCTTCACCCGGCTGCCCTATTTCCAGCCGCTGGGCATTCCCTGTGCCGTCGGTATCTCGATCGCGGTCCTGGTCGCGATCACGCTGGGGCCGGCCCTCATCGCCGCCGGGGCGCGGTTCGGCCTGTTCGAGCCGCGGCGGGCGCTGTCGACCCGCAGATGGCGACGGATCGGCACGGCGATCGTCCGGTGGCCCGCGCCCATCCTCATCGCGTCCTTGGCCGTCGCGCTGATCGGGCTGTTGGCCCTGCCGAATTACCGACCCAGCTATGACGACCAGAAATTCATTCCGGCCAGCATCCCCGCCAACGTCGGGTACGCGGCCGCGGCCCGCCACTTCCCCGGTCAGCGCATGTCGATGCCCGAGATTCTGTTGATCGAGACCGATCACGATCTGCGCAATCCGACGGACATGCTGGTGATCAACAAGCTCGCCAAGGGCGTTCTGGCGGTTCCAGGAATTGCGACCGTTCAGACGGTAACCCGCCCCGAGGGAGTTCCGCTGCAGCACACCACGATTCCGTGGATCATCAGCATGGGCCAGGCGAGCCAGATGCAGAACATGGCCTTCCAAAAAGACCGCATGGACGACATGCTCACCCAGGCCAACGAGCTGGGGAAGATGATCGGCATCATGCAGCACATGCTGGACCTGATGAAAGAGCTCGTCGCCACGACGCACCACATGGTCAAGACGACGCACGAAATGCAGGACATCACATCGGATCTGCGGGATCGAGTGTCGGACTTCGAGGACTTCTGGCGCCCGATCCGCAGCTACTTCTACTGGGAAAAGCACTGCTACGACATCCCGATCTGCTTCTCGCTGCGATCCATTTTCGACGCGATCGACGGTGTTGACGAGATCAGCGACAAGCTGGGCGACCTGGTGAAGAACCTGGATCAGCTGGACGCGATCCTGCCGGAGCTAGTCATGCAGATTCCGCCGATGATCGAAACCATGTCAAGCATGCGCAACATGATGCTGACCATGCACAGCACCATGTCCGGCGTCATGGGCCAAATGGATTCCAGCTCAAAGGATCCCAGCGTCATGGGGCAGGCGTTTGACGCCTCCCGAAACGACGATTCCTTCTACCTGCCGCCCGGCATCATCAACGGCTCCGACTCCTTCAAGCGGGTCGAGAAGGTGTTCATGTCGCCGGACGGCAGGGACGTCCGCCTGCTCATCTCGCAGCGGGGTGACCCGGCGACACCGGAGGGCCTCTCGCGGGTCGAACAGATCAAGACGGCGGCCGAGGAATCGCTCAAGGGCACGCCCCTGGAAAATGCCAAGATTTACCTGACCGGTACCGCGGCAATCACCAAAGATCTGGTGGACGGTTCCAAATTCGACCTGTTGATCGCCGGCGTAAGCGCGCTCTGCCTCATCTTCATCATCATGCTGATCATGACGCGAAGCTTTATCGCCGCCATGGTCATCGTCGGCACGGTGCTCCTCTCGCTCGGCGCGTCCTTCGGGCTGTCGGTGCTGGTATGGCAGTACTTGCTGCACATGCAGCTGCACTGGACCGTGCTTTCCACCTCCGTGATCGTGCTGTTGGCGGTGGGTTCCGACTACAACTTGCTATTGGTCTCCCGCATGAAGGAGGAACTAGGTGCCGGGATCCACACCGGCATCATCCGCGCGATGGGCGGTACCGGAAAGGTCGTGACGAACGCCGGCCTGGTGTTCGCGTTCACGATGGGATCGATGGTGGTCAGCGATCTACGCAGCATCGGGCAGACGGGTACGACGATCGGGCTGGGCTTGCTGTTCGACACGCTGATCGTGCGGGCGTTCATGACGCCTTCCGTCGCCGCCTTGCTGGGACGTTGGTTCTGGTGGCCACAGCTGGTGCGCCCCCGCCCGGCCAGCACGATGCTGCGGCACACCGGCCCGCGTCCGTTGGTGCGTTCACTGCTCCTGAAGCAGCCGCAATAGGTGGCGGCTTCCACTTCAGGATGGGAACAGCAACCGTGGGGAACACTGTGACACAGGGCAATAGCGTCGTCAGCCTGTCGAGGGCACTATGACCACGCACCCACCCCGGCCTTCGCGCTTCGCGCGGTCCATCCGTCACCTTGCGGTGTTCATCATCATCGGGTGGGTGGCGCTGACCCTGCTGGTGACGTTCGGGGTGCCGCGGCTCGAGATTGTGGGCCAACAGCATTCGGTTCCGCTCGCCCCCCAGGACGCGCCGGCGGTGCAGGCCATGCAGCGCATGGGCAAGGATTTCAAAGAGTCCGACTCGGACAGCTTCGCGATGCTGGTCCTGGAAGGGCAACAGCCGCTTGACGACCAGGCACACGCCTACTACGACAAGCTGGTCGGTGAATTAAAAAGCGACACAAAGCATATCGAGCATGTGCAGGACCTCTGGGGCGATCGCCTCACCGCGGCAGGCGCCCAGAGCCCGGACGGCAAAGCCGTCTATGTGCAGCTGAACCTGGCGGGCAACCAGGGCACCACCCTGGGCCAGGAATCCGTGGCGGCGGTCCGCGATGCCATAGCGCGCACGCCACCGCCTCCCGGGGTGAAGGCTTACGTCACCGGTCCCTCGGCGCTGTTCTCCGATATGCAGCTCGCCGGTGACCGATCGATTCTGAAGATGACCATGATCGGCGCCTTGATCATCTTTGTCGTGCTGCTCATGGTGTACCGCTCGATCACGACCGTCATTCTGCTGTTGGTCACCGTTGGGATCGAGGTCTTCGCCGCCCGGGGTGTCATCGCCTTCATCGCCAATAACAATTGGATGGCGCTCTCGACGTTCGCCGTCAACCTCCTGGTGGCACTGGCCATGGCCGCCGGCACGGACTACGCGATCTTCTTCTTCGGCCGCTATCAAGAGGCGCGCCAGGCGGGTGAAGATCGGCAGACCGCGTACTTCACCACCTATCGCAGCGTCGCACCCGTCGTGTTGGGTTCCGGTTTGACCATCGCCGGAGCCATGCTGTGCCTGAGCTTCACCCGCATGCCCATCTTCCAGACCATGGGCATGCCCTGCTCGGTGGGCATGCTCATTTCGGTGTTGATCGCCCTGACACTGGTGCCGGCGGTTCTGACCGTCGGAAGCGGCTTCGGCTTGTTCGATCCGACCCGGACGATCGGGTTCGGCCGGTGGCGGCGGATCGGCACGGCGATCGTGCGCTGGCCTGCCCCCATTCTGTGCGCGACCATTGCGGTCGCCCTGGTCGGCCTGGTGACGCTACCCGGCTACCAGACGAGCTACAACAACCGGCTCTACATGCCGGACAACGTTCCCGCCAACGTGGGATACGCCGCCGCAGACCGCCATTTCAACCAATCACGCATGATGCCCGAGATCCTGATGATCGAATCCGATCACGACATGCGGAACTCGGCGGATTTCTTGATACTGCACCGACTTGCCAAGGCAGTCTTCGGGGTTCACGGCATCTCCCGTGTCCAGGGCATCACCCGCCCCGAGGGGACGCCGATCCAGCACACCTCGATCCCGTTCCTGCTCAGCATGCAACAGGCGACCATGAGTCAAGACATCAAGTACATGCAGGCGCGCATGGACGACATGCTCGTTCAGGCCGACATGATGGCCAAGCAGATCGAGATCATGAAGCGCATTTATTCGCTCCAGAAACGCATGACCGACATCACCCACGACTCGATCGTGAAGACCAAAGAAATGGCCGTCGTCCTTTGGGAACTCCGCGACAAAATGTCGGATTTCGAGGACTTCTTCCGGCCGCTACGCAGCTATTTCTACTGGGAAAAGCACTGCTACGACATCCCGATATGTTGGTCGCTGCGGCAGATCTTCGAGATTCTCGACGGTGTCGACACGCTCAGCGACAAGATGGTGGGTCTGCTCCAAGATCTCGATCACATGGACCGGCTGATGCCGCAGCTGCTCGAGCAGTATCCGCCGATGATCGCGATGTCCGAGGACATGCGGAACATGATGCTGACCAATCACAGCACCATGTCCGGAATCATCGGCCAGATGGATAGCAACGATAAGGACGCCACCGCCATGGGCCAGGCGTTCGACGATTCCAAAAATGACGACTCGTTCTATCTGCCCCCCGAGATCTTCGAGAATGCGGATTTCAAGCGCGCGATGGCGCAGTTCTTGTCGCCGGACGGAAAGGCCGCTCGCTTCATCATTTCGCACCGTGGCGACCCGGCAACGTCGGAAAGCGTGAACCGCATCGACAAGATCCGGCTGGCGGCCGAGGAGGCGCTCAAGAACACGCCGCTGGAAAACTCCAAGATCTACATCGCGGGCACGGCGTCGACATTCAAGGACTTCCGCGACGGCTCCACGTACGACCTGTTTATCGCAGGCATTGGTGCGCTGTGCCTGATCTTCATCATCATGCTGATTCTTACCCGAAGTTTCATTGCTGCCCTGGTCATCGTGGGCACCGTGACGCTGTCGTTGGGCGCATCATTCGGATTGTCCGTCCTGATTTGGCAGTACATCTTTGGCATCAAGTTGTACTGGATGGTGCTGCCGATGTCGGTCATTGTTTTGCTGGCGGTCGGATCGGACTACAACTTGCTGCTGGTGTCCCGTATGAAAGAGGAATTAGCCGGCGGCATTAACACGGGCATCATTCGTGCGATGGGCGGTACCGGTAAGGTCGTGACGAATGCCGGTCTGGTGTTCGCCTTCACCATGGCCTCGATGGTGGTCAGCGATTTGCGCATCATCGGTCAGGTCGGAACCACAATCGGCCTGGGTCTGATGTTCGACACCTTGATCGTGCGCTCGTTCATGACGCCCACCATCGCGGCGCTGCTCGGACGCTGGTTCTGGTGGCCGCAATTGGTTCGGCCGCGGCCGGCCAGCCTGCTGCTGCGCTCCGTGGGCACACGTCCGGCGGTGCGCACCCTGCTTCACCACGATGACGATATGGACGCTCCCACGGCGGAGATCCCGATCGCCCGGCCTACCGTCTAGGTGCTTTTCGTCGTTTCATTGCCCGGATAGCGGGGCGGTCGACGCCATCCGCGAAAGCGCGGCGAGAAAGATTGGAGGCCAATGATTTTGCTTGGAGCGCTCGGAGCTCCCCCGCTGCAAAACAATCGATACCGTCGGCATGCCGTTAAGCACCGTGAAATACTCGTACGGTGAGTCCACTAGCGATTGAGGTTGTAGGCCTCACAAAGACATTCGGGCGAAACACGCTCGCGCTCAACGGCGTGGACTTTTCCGTTCCGGCCGGAACGGTGTGCGGGGTGCTCGGCCACAACGGCGCCGGCAAGACCACCACGATCAACATCCTTTCCACGCTGATCCGCCCCAGCTCCGGCCGGGCCAGCGTCGCGGGGTACGACATCATCCGCCAGCCGTCCGAGGTGCGTGCCAGCATCGGGATGGCTGGGCAGTTCACCGGGATGGACCCCATGCTGACGGGCCGGGAGAACCTGGTGCTGTTCGGCCGGCTGCGCGGGCTGAACCGCAAGCGCGCTAAGGCCCGTGCCGATGAGCTGCTTGAGCAGTTCGATCTCGTCGCCGCCGCGGACCGGCGGCTGTCGACCTACTCCGGGGGCATGTTCCGGCGCGTCGACCTGGCCAGCGCCCTGGTGGTGCCGCCGCAGGTGCTCTTCCTCGACGAGCCGACGACCGGCCTGGACCCACGCAGCCGCCGCGACGTGTGGGCCCTGGTGAGTTCGCTGACGGTACAGGGCATCACCGTGCTGCTGACGACGCAGTACCTGGAAGAGGCCGATGTGCTGAGCGACTCGATCGTCGTCATCGATCACGGACAGGTGATCGCCAGCGGCACCGCCGAGGAGCTCAAACGCGCGGTCGGTACCAGCTACTGCCAGGTGACCCCGGCCAACCCCGCCGACCTGCCGCAGGTGGCGGCGGCGCTGAACGGCCTCGAGGGCGTCGACATCGACAACGACACCAATTCGGTGTCGGTGTTCGCGCCGGATGGGGTGGCCACCCTGGTCGAGGTGTTCCGCCGAGTCGACGCGCTCGGGCTCGAACTCACTGACATCTCGCTACGCAAGCCCTCCCTCGACGAGGCTTTCCTGCATCTGACCGAGCGGACCGCCTCCCGGTCATGAGCGCCCTGTCCGCCCTCACCGAGCGTTCGCTGATGTCGGCGGCTCGCGACGGCGAGATGATCTTCGAGATCCTCTCGCCGGCAGCGTATTTGGCGGGCTTCAGCGTGGCGCTGCACGGCCTGATCGACACAGGACGCATCAGTTATACGCAGTACTTCCTACCCGCGGTGGTCGCCCAATCGATGATCTTTGTCGGACTGCTCACCGCGGACCGCGCGGCCCGCGACCACGTGTCCGGGTTCGGCGAGCGAATGCGGACGCTGCCCGTCGCGGCGGTGGCCACCGTCACCGCCCGCACAGCGGCCACCCTGATGCGTGCCGTGCTTTCCCTGGTGGTGGCGCTGATCGCGGGTTATGCCTTCGGTTTCCGGATCAGCGGCGGGTGGGGTCCCGCGCTGGCGTTTTTATTCATCTCCTTGCTGCTGTGCCTGGCGGTGGCGCTGGGCGCCGACGCGCTGGGGTCGCGCGCCAAGACTGTGCAGGGGGCCAGCCATCTCTTGTTCGTCCCCCAGCTGCTGCTATTCATGCTCTCCACCGGCATCGCTCCCGAAAAGACGTTTCCGGACTGGCTGCGCCCCTACGTGCGCAACCAGCCGGTGTCACAGTTCGCCGAGACCCTGCGCGGCTTGGCCACCGGCCACCTGATCCTCAGCAACCTGACGGCCACCCTTGCGTGGTGCCTGGGCATGGTCCTGGTGTTCGGCGCAATCACCCTGCGCATGCAGAGGCGCGGCTAGTGATGCATCGCCTCGAGGCACAGGGATCTCTGTTGACCCAAAGTCGGGTGCAGGCCGGCCGCCTCCTGTTGCGATGGCGGCGCGACCAAGCGGTGCTGATGGGGTCGCTGCTGCTACCCGTGTGCCTGCTGTTGATCTACAAAATCGTGCTGGGCGAGCAGGTGCAGAAGGTCACTGGTGTCGACAGCATCTACGGCATCGTTCCCATGTGCGCGGTGATCTCGGGACTCTTCGGGTCCCTGGGCAACTCCGTCGGAATCACCATGGACCGCGAGTCACGCCTGCTCAGCCGGATGTGGGTGCTGCCGATTCACCGAGCCAGCGCGATCACCGGCTGGATCATTGCCGAAGTAGTGCGCGCATTCATCGGCACCGTTTTGATCACCGCTCTTGGGCTGGCAATGGGACTGCGCTTCCTCCAAGGTTGGCCTGCGGCAGCGCTTTTCCTGCTGATTCCGTCAATCGTGGTGACTGGGTTTACCGCTCTGGTGATGGCGATGGCGATCCGCAACAATGGCCGTACCGCGATGACTTGGGTGCTCGGCGTCACTTTTGCACTGGCGTTCGTCAACCCCGGTGCAACGCCGCTCAAGCTGTTCCCTGATTGGGCTCAGCCCTTGATCCGCATACAGCCGATTTCGCCGCCCATCGAGACGATGCGGTCGTTGGCCCACGGCGGCCCGATCATATGGCCTCTCGTGACAACTTTGACTTGGGCGGTCGTGCTGCTAGCGGTGTTCATCCCAGTGGCCGTGCGCGGCTACCGGTTGGCCGCCGAGGCAAACGCGTGACTCACGCGAACCAAGTACCGGCCAATCCACTGGTCTCGGTGTGCGTTCCGATGTACAACAACGGCACGACCATCGAGCGCAGTCTGAGAAGCGTCCTGGATCAAGACGGCGTTGAGTTCGAGATTCTGGTCGTCGATGACCAGTCGTCGGATGACGGCGCGCGCGTTGCCGCTTCGCTGCTTCGCGAAGGAGACCGGTTGATACGCAACGAATCTCGGCTGGGCCTGAACGGTAATCACAACAAGTGCCTGGAACTCGCCCGCGGCGAATATATCCAGTTCCTGCACGGCGACGACTGGTTGCTTCCGGGTGCCCTGCGGACGCTGGCCCGCTGTTTCGACGATCCCAACGTAGGACTGACCTTCGCGCCCCGGCAGGTGCAGGCCGACGACCTTCCCTGGAGCGAGCGACGAAAAGCACCAAGCAAGCTGCATGTCTACTTTGCGAGGCTGCGCGAGCACAACCGCGGGCCGTCACTGGTTCTGCAGTTGGTGGCCCTGTGGGGTGCAAGCGCCAATTTAATCGGTGAGCCGAGCTGCGTGATGTTCCGGCGTCGGCTGGCGCTGAGCGCGGGCGGGTTGCGCGACGACGTCTATCAGACCGTCGATTTGGACTTTTGGTTGCGCCTCATGCTGCGGGGGACGGTTTGCTTTGTGCCACAGGAACTCTCGGTGCGACATCACACCGCCACCACGGAGTCTGCGAACATAAAGAAGGCCCAACAGCACTGGCTCGACCAGCTGCGGATTCTGACCTGGATGATTATGGATCCGGCGTCTACCGGCCTCGTCCGCGCCGCCGCGATACCATGGTGGTTACTTGCTTGGGTGGGGTTGTTCATCAAGGTGGCATTGTCCGGGCCTCAACGATCGTCGCGACTGAAAGCGTTGCTGGCAGCGCCTTTTAGTGAGTTCGCGCGTGCGAGGCGGTTTCGGGATCAGTTGATGCGGCGATCGCGGTGATGGCAGTGAATGTAAAACCCCCCATCGCAATGCAAAAGGCTGCATCATGACGGGACAGTGGTCCGTCGACATGAGTGGGTGATCTCGGGGTGTATCGGGCAACAGAGGACGCTGCCAGCACGGCGCGAGCGCGTGTAGGCCTCCTTGGGGCCGGGGCGCAGGCCCGCGAAGTCGCCTCATACTTGCCGTCCGGTACCGAGGTTTTTTGGGCCGTTTCCGCCACCTACCTCGACCTGAATGCAACCGATCAAATCGATATCGCCTCCCCTCCCTCCGCTGCAAAAGATTCGCCAGTCGTCGGCGCTGTGGGTGCACCGGCTTTGCGTCGCGAATTTGTCACCGCGTGGCCGGGTAATCGCTTTCTGAGCGTCATCTCTACTGCGGCTTACATAGACTCGTCGTGCGTGATTGGTGACGGCGTCGTCATCGCGCCTGGCGCGGTTCTGACCGTCGATGTGGTCGTCGGCGATCATTGTCAGATAAACATTGGAGCGACGATCAGCCATGACGTGCGCCTTGGGTCATTCGTAACTGTTGGCCCTGGCGCCCACGTTTCGGGTCATGTCCACCTCGGCGACGGTGTGTTCGTCGGCGTGGGAGCAAGCATCTCTAATAACGTGTCAATAGCATCGGGTGTCGTAATTGCCGCTGGCGCGACGGTGCTGGCCGACGTGATGACACCAAACGCAGTCGTTGCAGGCGTTCCCGCATCGGTCGTGAAGACCCGCAACGGGTGGCTCGATGTCCTCTGAGATTCCGTTCATCCGTCCGAACTTTCCCGAACCCGTTAAGGTGGCTGAGGACCTAGCCGAGATTGTGCGCGCCAATTGGTATACAAACTTTGGCCCAAAAGAGCGAGAGTTCACCCTCGCCTTAGAGCGGTACCTGGGACCAAACCTGCACGTAGCGACGCTCGCTAACGGAACCCTTGCCTTGATCGCTGCGCTGCACGCCACCCTGGGGCATGGCGGCCGGGATCGCTACTTGCTATTGCCCTCGTTCACGTTCGTCGCTGTTGCCCAGGCCGCCGAGTGGACCGGATACTTGCCATTTTTCATCGACATCGACGCCGAGACTTGGCAGCCAAGCGTTGCCTCCGCAAGTGCCGTGCTGAAGACTCAACGCGACCGAGTGGCCGGAATCTTGCTTCCTAATGTCTTCGGCGTCGGCAACCCCGACATCGATTCCTGGGAGAAGCTCGCAGCCGAGTGGGACTTGCCGCTCGTGATCGACTCTGCGGCCGGGTTCGGTTCCGCCTACACAGATGGCAGGCGCGTCGGCGGACGCGGGGCATGTGAGATCTTCTCTTTTCATGCAACCAAGCCATTCGCAGTTGGCGAGGGCGGCGCGTTGGTCTCCCGCGATCCTCAGGTCGTCGAACAGACGCGCCGATTTCAAAACTTCGGGTTTAGCGAAGCACGAGAGTGCATCCAGCTCGGAATGAATGGCAAGCTGCAAGAGATTAGCGCCGCCATCGGCCTGCGCCAGCTGGTCGGGCTTGATCGCCGCCTGGCGAGCCGTCGGAAAGTTTTTGACTGCTATCGCGCCGAATTGAGCGGCATCGGCCTGCAATTCCAGCCCAATGCCGAGGCCTCGTCGCTGTGCTTTGTAAGTGCCTGCTGCAGTTCAGCGGACCACAAGGCCAAGGTTCTCGGCAGCCTGCAGGGATACTCGATCCAGGCCCGCGATTACTACAACCCACCGCTACACAAGCAGCAGTACTTCGTGGGGGACTCGCGGCTACCGTCAGCCGACTTGCCAGTCACGGAAGACATCTGCTCGCGAATCGTATCGCTGCCGGTTCATGACGACATGGCACCCGCCGACGTCGCACGCGTCGTGGCGGGTGTAAGGAACGGGAGTTAGATTGGCAAATACTTCGGCGGCGAATGCGCCCAAAGTCAGCGTTGTGTCGATCAGCTACAACCACGAAGCTTTCATCCGCGACACCCTTGACGGCTTCGTTGCTCAAAAGACCGACTTCCCAGTTGAGATCGTCATCGCTGACGATGCATCGACCGATGGGACTGCGGCGATCATCCAGGACTACGCCTGCCGATATCCGCATCTATTCCGGCCGATCTTGCGATCGACGAATGTCGGCATCCACGCAAACCTGAGCGATGCCCTGTCGGCTGCTCGGGGCGAGTACCTCGCCATATGCGAGGGTGACGACTACTGGACCGATCCGAGGAAGCTCAGCAAGCAAGTTGCCTTTCTGGATCAGCATCCCGAGACCTCGTTGTGTTTCCATCCCGTGCAAGTGCTTTGGACCGATGGCCGCAAGGGGTCCGAGTTTCCGCCGGCTGGCTGGCGCCGCGACTTGAGTGTCGATGCCCTTATCCGGCGGAACTTCATCCAAACCAACTCAGTCCTGTACCGACGTCAAGCTCGGTACGACGACATTCCGGCCGACGTCATGCCCATGGACTGGTATCTGCACGTCCGTCACGCGGCGGGCGGCGGTATCGCAATGCTGTCCGAAACGATGGCGGTCTATCGTCGTCATCCGCAGAGTTTCTGGTACGGCGCGGATGTCGACCGTGCAAAGTTCTGGGTCGCGCACGGCCGCGGGCATGCGGCCATGTTCGAGGCGATGCTCGACTTCTTCCCGGACGACCCGAATCGCGAGGAGCTAATCGCTGACAGGCTCGACTGGATCCTGCGTGAGATCGCCCGGATTCCAGGCGCCGAGGCCCGCGCCGCGCTGTTGGACACCATCACATGCCACCCACAATCCGCCATGCTGGCGCTGCAGCATCGCTGGAAATCCCCGACGCGGCGCCTTAAAGGTCTGTGGAGAAGAATCCGCTGAATGTGCGCCGGCCCTGGCGGTGGCTAAGCGTACTGTGCCGGCCGTCGTCAGCGCCCGGACGGAGAATCAGCTTCAGACTTGCGCACGATGTAGAGCACCGAGCCGACATCGATGGCATGTCGATTGAACGTCTCTTCGCCGAACGTCTGCGAGTCGAGGGCGGAAAGCTCAAACCCACTCTTGCGGACCCGCGAACACAGCGTGGAGCGGTCGTAGAGTCGCACGTGGTCACCCTGGGCGAAGCGGCGCCAGCGCTCACTTTCATCGGTGACCGTGGGGTCCTCGTCGAAGCTGCCTTCGGGGGCCACTGGGGTCATGATGATCCCACGACCGCCCGGCGCGAGTATCCGGTACAGCTCGCTTAGCGCGCGGGCATCATCCGAGACGTGCTCGAGCACATGCGAACAGATGAAGAAGTCGAATGACCCGTCCGCATAGATCGGCATGTCAGTGATGTCGACGACGTCATCAACACCGCTCATCATCAAATCGGCACTGCGGTAACGGAAATCATCGCGGCTCTTCAAGTACCCGGACAGGGGTGCCGACGGCGCAAACTCGAGCACCCTCCGCACGCCTTCGGGCGGCAAAAATCTATCGATGTAGAGCTTGTAAAGGCGGTCTCGGTCGACCGAGCCGCACACCGGACAGACGTACCTTCGATGATTGATCGTCTCCATTTGGTCGAGAGAGTATGGAAACCCGTACAGGGCGAGCTCGCCCCCCAGCCTGCGCGTCACGCTCAGGAAGCGAATTCGGCTTCCGCAAATGTTGCATTGACCTGGGCCTGCGAAGCAGACGCGGCGGATGAGGCGGCCGGCACGTTGACCGGTGTCGGAGAGCAGCATGCGTCTCATTCAATAACAGCCCCGCGGCTGACGACACCGATTGCGGCAGATGCGCAATCCTGCGCCACTTTTAGCCGCTTGGGCGGAGCTCATCAGCTTCAAGTGCACCGCCTACGCGGCCGGCCATTCGAACTACCGTGTGGCAGCTGCCCCGGCGCGGCAGTCCTGAGCGCCGCGAACCATGCGGTAGAAATGCGACATGGCGGCGTTTTCACTTTCATGAACGAGCGGCCGACTACGCGAAGCGACCGGTGTGCAAATGCTTATGCTGGCGACACCAAAGCCGCCCGCACATTTGATTCATCTAATGGCGATCGCACGAAGGGTACCAACACATAATGGCGGCAGAGAAGGAAGCTTTGGAATTCACAGCGCACAACATCCGCCTCGATGACGGAACTTTTACGAAGTCTGGATCTGCGGATTCGATAGCCGATCACCCTTGGTTCGTATCGGCGCGCGGAGTTCTGGACACCGTCTTTCCGGGCGATAAAAGCGACTTTCGCCTGGCTGATGTCGGCTGCCTCGAGGGCGGATACGCAGTCGAATTCGCGCGCATGGGTTTTCAAGTCCTCGGCATTGAAGTGCGGGAATCGAACGTGGCGGCATGCAACTATGTCAAATCGAAGACCAATCTGCCGCGGTTGGAGTTCGTCCAGGACAACGCCTTGAACATCGCACGCTATGGCGCCTTCGATGCCGTCTTCTGCTGCGGCCTCCTCTACCACCTGGACCGCCCTAAGGCGTTTCTCGAAACAGTTTCGAGCGTGACGAACAAATTGCTGATCCTACAGACACACTTCTCACTCATCAGCGATATCGACAGGCGGTTCCGGCTGTCTACTCGGGTGCATATGTTCACCGACCGCATCCGAAGAAAGACCGCGCCAACCAAGTTCGTGCTCTCGGCCCCTAGCGAGAACGAGGGCCTGCCCGGGCGCTGGTATACGGAGTTCGCCGACCACCAATCATTTAGCCGCAGAGAATCCGCAAAGTGGGCTTCGTGGGATAACCGTCGCTCTTTCTGGATCGAGCGAGAGCACTTGCTACAAACCATTCGGGAAGTCGGCTTTGACCTGGTGATGGAAGAGTACGACCATCTGAAGCCCAGCATCACGGAGAATTTACTCGGGGGCTCCTACCAAGCGGATCTTCGGGGCACATTCATCGGCATCAAGACGCGATCAGACCTGACCAGGTCGTCTGCGCCCTAGGCGCCCACACCCCTGGCATTCTGCCGGCAACGCCCAAATGGCCTCCGCGGATCAAACAACCAGACATAATGACCTCTGCCGTCGCCCACTCGCACGACCCCCGGAAGGATTCGTCGTGAAGATCGCCCTGGCCAGCTATGGAACGCGCGGCGATGTCGAGCCTTGCACGGCTCTGGGTCGCGAACTGCAGCGCCGGGGTCACGAGGTCGGCCTTGCGGTTCCGCCCAATCTGGTCCCACTGGTCGAGTCGGCCGGGCTGACGGCGGCTCCTTACGGGCCCGACCAACAGGACGGATTCTGGGATACCGATTTCCTCGGCAATTTTTGGAACTTCCCGGCGGTGAGAAGGCGGTGGCGGGAGGCCCAGGAGCTGCTTGTGCAGTCCTGGGCCGAGATGAGTGCCACCCTGATATCGCTTTCCGAGGGAGCCGACCTGGTGTTCACCGGCCCCGGCTTTCCCGGCGTGGCGGCGAACGTAGCCGAATACCGCGACGTGCCCCTGGCCACGATGCATTACTTCCCCATGCGACCCAACGGCCAGCTCGCGCCGAATCTGCCGGCCCCGCTGGTGCGCGGCGCCATGACGGCGCTTGACTGGACGCAGTGGCGGGTGACGAAAAAGGCCGAGGACGCACAGCGCCGTAACCTCGGCCTGCCGAGGGCGAAAAGCCCTGCCCCACAACGGATGGCCGCCCGCGGTGCACTAGAGATTCAGGCGTACGACGAGGTGTGTTTTCCCGGGCTGGCCGACGAATGGGCGAAATCGAATTGCCAGCGGCCGTTTGTCGGCACATTGACGATGGAGATGACGACCGACGCCGACGCCGACGTCACGTCCTGGATCGCCGCCGGCACGCCGCCGATCTGCTTCGGCTTCGGTAGCACAGCGGTCGAATCGCCGACCAATACGATCAACATGATCGCTAACGCCTGCGCACAGTTGGGTGAGCGAGCGCTGGTGTGCTCCGGCAAAACCGACTTCAGTGGCGCCCCACGGTTTGACCACGTCAAGGTGGTCGGCCCGGTGAACTACGCGACGGTCTTTCCCGCCTGCCGCGCCGTGGTGCACCACAGTGGCGCGGGCACCACGGCCGCGGGACTACGCGCTGGAGTTCCCACCTTGAGTCTGTGGAGTCTCAGTGATCAGAAGATTTGGGCTGGTCAAATCCAGCGACTGAAAGTTGGTCTGGCCAGGCCCTTTTCGGAGACCACGCAAGAATCGTTGGTCGCCGACCTGGGACAGATCCTGGCTCCGCGATACGCCACCCGGGCCCGCGAAATCGCGGCGCGAATGACCAAACCCGCTGAAAGCATCGGAACCGCCGCAGACCTTCTGGAGAAATTTTCCGCCTGAGAAGCTCGCATGTTGCCACGCAGGGCGATCGATCGTGACAGCGCGTGACGGCGTGCGGCAACGGCACCTGAGAGCGGTGGCATTCGTTTGCTGTACGAGCACCACTTGTAAAAACTGTGCGTCATACCTGTTGCCTGGCAAGCGAATCACCCGTGCAACCTTTACGATTGACGCACGGGTCAGTACCGGTGCTGTTCTCGGCCCGGGGACTGTTAGGGTCGGCAACTAGCTAAAGACATCTCCCTTCTCACGTCCCTGCTGGTCGGACTACGTACTTTCCGACGAGAGCGCAGACCAAGCAAACTGCGCAGAAGGGAGCTCGCATTGACCGCACGGCCAACGGCGAATCCCCCCAAGGTCAGCGTGGTTTCGACCACCCACAATCAGCAGGCCTACGTCCGGCAGACGTTGGACAGCTTCCTCGCCCAGCAGACCGCATTTCCGCTGGAGATCATCGTTGCCGACGACGCCTCGACCGATGCGACACCGCAAATCATCCAGGACTACGCCGACCGCCATCCGCACCTGTTCCGACCAATTCTGCGCTCCAAGAACATCGGCCTCAACGCGAACCTGACCGGTGCGCTGTCCGCCGCGCGCGGTGAGTACATCGCGCTGTGCGAGGGTGACGACTACTGGGTCGACCCGCTGAAACTGAGCAAACAAGTCGCACTGCTCGACCAAAACCCGAACACGGCAGTGTGTTTTCACCCGGTGCAGGTCGTCTGGACCCACGAGCACGCCGAAGACGAAAAGCTCATCCACGCCTTGTATCGCAAGTTCGAACAGACCTTCCTTCCGACCTTCCCACCGCCCTTTCGGGCCGGCGACCTCAGCTTCGAGACACTGATCTCACGAAACTTCATCCAGACCAACTCGGTCATGTACCGCCGCCTCCCCCGCTACGACGACATCCCGGCCGACGTCATGCCGGTGGACTGGTACCTGCACGTGCGGCACGCGGCCGAAGGCGACATCGCCATGCTGTCGGAGACGATGGCCGTCTATCGTCGCCACCCGCGCGGCATGTGGTACAAGTCCATCACCGACCCCGCAACGTTCTGGCGCATGCAGGGTCGTGCCCATGCGGCGACCTTGGACGCGATGCTCGATGTCGTCTCCGGGGACCCCACGCACGAATCGATCGTCGCCAAAAACGCCAACTGGGTGCTCCGCGCGATCGCCAAACAGGTCCCCGGCCCCGAAGGGCATGCGCTCCTGGTCCAAACCGCTGCCGAGTACCCGCGCATCGCAACGCTGGCGCTGCAGAATCGATGGACCAAGACGCTGGGCGGGCGCCTGAAAACCCTGCCCCGCAAGCTCATTCGCAGCGCCGCTCGACCGAAGCGCGGCGTCCCACAGCGAATCGACGAGCGGCTGAGCGCCTGACAATGCCCGCCGCCCCAGACCCGACCGTCGCCTACCTCGGCTGGCATGGCCTGGGCAATCTCGGCGACGACGCGATCTACGACGCGGTTCGCGGCCAGCTATCTGGGGCGACCTTCCTCGATCTGCCGCGCCTGCCCCACCAATTGATTTATGCAACCGCCACCGCCGCACTGGGTTTGAACCGTTCGCTACGGCGCAGCAGGCAAGTCGTGGGGGGCGGCACGCTCGTCGGCCGGAGCCAGTGGCGGCTCCTGGTCAACCGAGGATTGGCGCTCACCAATGACAACGGAAGCCACGCAATTGGGGTGGGCGTCGAAGATCCGGCCTTCGGCGGACGCAACAGCGGTTCGGGCAAGGGCGAGCTGAAGCGGTGGGCGCCGATACTTTCCAAATTCCGTACCGTATCCGTGCGGGGGCCGCGCAGCGCCGAACTGCTGGCCGACATCGGGTTGAGCGTCGAGGTGTCCGGCGACCCGGCGCTGCTGCTCCCCCGACCCGACGTCCGTCCCGAAGAGGACCTGATCGGCGTGAATCTCGGCTTCGGGGACGACCTTTGGGGGCACGATCCAATCATGTTGGCCGACGAAATCGCCAACGCGGTCAAACAGCTGGCCTCACACGGCTACCGCTTCATCGGGATACTGATGAATCCGGAAGACCGGCGGTGGACCGAAGCGGCGCTGAGAGATATCCCGGAAGCCCAGCTGGTGCTCCCAGCCAACCCCGACGCCGCCGCGCGGGAACTCGCCCGCTGTTCGGCAGCCATCGTCACCCGACTACACGCGAGCGTGCTGGCATCGCTCTCCGACACTCCCGTCGTTTCCCTTGAATACCAACCGAAGTGCCGCGACTTCGCACTCGCGATCGACGATGCACGGTCCCTGATCCGCACCGACGAGGTGAGCGCCACCGCCGTCGTCGACCGGGTACTCGACGCGATCGGGAACTCATCGAGCATCCGAAGCAGCAAGCGCAACGCAGTCGCAGCCCTGCGACAGCGCCTGCATAGCGAATACGCCGATCTCGCGCGTGAGTTGGGTCTGGCTTCGTGATATCGCTGCGAAAAGCATTGGAGCTGAAGTGGGTCAAACGCGGCGGGCAGATCGCCGGTCTCCCCCGACGGTTGCCGCCCGCGGCCCGCAAAGCCGACATCGAATCGTCGGCCCAGTCGACTGACAAGATCGGCGCCCTGCCATTGGCCGCGGCCTACGGTCAGCCGGGCGCGACCCGGAAACCCAAACAGGTCCGGGCCGCGTCGTGGCAGGGCGACTTGTACGCCTACCTGGTGGACTGGCGCGACCCCGGGATCGTGGTCGAGTTTGGATCGGCTTTCGGGGTGTCCGGGATGTATCTGTCCTCGGCGCTTCGCCGAGGCTGGATGTATTCGTTCGAGATCAACCCCGCCTGGGCTGACATCGCCGAGCGAAACATCCACTCCATCACCGACCGTTTCACCCTGACCAGGGGCGCCTTCGAAGACCACGTCGGCGACATCGCGGACCCGATCGATCTGGCTCTGGTGGACGGTATCCACACTCGGGATTTCGTGACCCGGCAGTGGCAGCTACTGAAGCCCCGCCTGGCCCCGGGCGGTTGGGTGCTGTTCGACGACATCGACTTCAATCCCGGAATGGGCGAAGCCTGGCTGGACATCTGCGCCGATCCCCACGTGGTAGGGGCGGTCGAGGTGTCCAAACGGCTCGGCCTCGTCGAACTGGCCTCCTAGCCACGGGACCGGTCAGCCCACCGGTTGACCCGCGCACAATGGTGATCTCCGCGCGCCCACTCCACAGCACCGGCAATAATGGCCCCGACGTTGCCGACAGGCGGGACGACTCGGAAGGCAGGATGTGTCGTGAAGTTTGCCCTGGCGAGTTACGGGACTCGCGGCGACATCGAACCGTCCGCGGCCGTTGGCCTCGAACTGCTGCGCCGGGGACACGAAGTCCGGATGGCCGTCCCACCCGAACTTGTCAGCTTCGTCGAGTCGGTCGGGCTCGCTGCGGTTCCCTACGGGCCAAAGGTGCAGGAGTTCTTGGACGAGGAATTCCTGCGCAACATGTGGACGGACTTCTTCCGCAATCCGATCAGGCAGGTGCTCAAAGTCTGGGATCCGCTGATCAAGTACTGGGGCGACGTCGGCGCGACGTTGAAGTTGCTGGCGGATGGGGCCGACCTGCTTTCCACCGGCCTGAATTTCGAGCAGGCCGCGGCCAACGTCGCCGAGCATTACGACATCCCCCTGGCCGCGCTGCACCACTTCCCCATGCGCGCGAACGGCCGGCTGATGCCGAGCATGCCGGCGCCGCTGGTGCGCTCCACGATGACGACGATCGAATGGCTGTTCTGGCAGTCGACGAAGGAAGTCGACAATGCGCAGCGCGCTGAACTCGGCCTGCCGAAGGCAACACGACGCTCGCAGCGGCGAATCGCCGAACGCCGGTCTTTGGAGATCCAGGCTTACGACGACAGCTTCTTTCCCGGCCTGGCGGCCGAATGGGCGCGTTGGGGCGACCGCCGGCCCTTTGTCGGGGCGCTGACGATGGAGCTGCCGACGGACGCCGACGACGACGTCGTGTCCTGGATCGCGTCGGGAACACCGCCGATTTGCTTCGGCTCGGGCAGCATCGCGCTCGAATCGCCCGCCGACACGGTCACGATGATCGCCGCGGCATGCGCGCGGCTGGGCGAGCGGGCGCTAATTTGCTTCGGCGGCACCGACTTCAGCGACGTGCCACAGTTCGACCACGTCAAGTCGGTAGGCCCGGTCAACTACGCGACGATCTTTCCCGCCTGCCGCGCCATCGTTCATCACGGCGGCTCGGGCACCACGGCGGCAAGCCTGCGCGCGGGCGTCCCGACCCTGGCCCTGTGGAGCTCGGCCGATCAACCGTATTGGGCCGCGTCGATCAAGCGGCTGAAATTGGGCACTGCGAGGCGCTTTTCGGCCACCTCCGACCAAACGCTGTTCGCGGACCTGCGCCAGATCCTCGCCCCGGACTACGCCGTGCGCACCCGCGAGTTCGCCGCTCGGATGACGAAACCCGCCGCCAGCATCGAGCGCACAGCCGACCTGTTAGAGGACGCCGCTCGCCGGAAAGTGTCTACCTGAGCGGCCGCTAAACCGTTGGGCGACTGCCGAGCTCACACGGCGGAAAGGCGAATCTCAGCGCGCCGGTTTGATGAGTAGGCCCTGGCCGGTGGGCAACGAGCAGATCTTCACACCCAGTTCGCCGGCCACCTCGTCCATGGCGATGCGCTGCTCGTCGCGGCCGCGGTTCGCGTAGTCATCCAGCAGCACAAAGGCCCCGGGCGTGAGGCGCGGCCAAAAGAACCGCAGCGCAGCGACTTCCGGGGGAGCGCAATTCATGTCGATGTGCAGGTAGGCCACCGACGGTGCGTCGACCTGCTCAAGGGTCTCCGGGACCGCTCCCACGATGATGCGGTGGTTTTGCCACTGCGAGAAGTTGGCGCGCACACTGTCAACCCCGTTGGCATACATCCCGTTGCGCAGGTGTCCTTCGCTCGTTTCCAGCGCCCCGGCCTTGCGTTCGTTCTCCGTGACGAACCGGGGGTCGATTCCGGCGAAGGTGTCGAGCAGGTAGAACGTCTTGCCCAGGTGATCCCAGTCGAGGTACTCCATGATCGCGCTGCTCAAAAAGCCGTAGCTGACGCCACACTCGACGAAATCGCCCTCGAGCTTGCTGGCGCTCGCCGCCGCCCACAGCCCGACGTGCACGCGCCATTGCCACTGGTACCAGTCCTCGTTGCCCAGAGATTTGGCACCGCGCCGGTAGGCGCGCTGGAAGTCGGGATCATCGAGGAATCCGTGAAAGTTGTTGAACGTGATCAACGCGTCGTTGGCGTAGACGTCGGGCAGCAGCGTACGCGCGAGCCAGTATTCGGTGCGCACCCACCACATCCTGAGGCGGGTGCCGGTCGTCAGCCCTGTTGCCACGGCGGCAACCATAACATCGGCGCGCACGGCACCCCGGGCGAACGCGATGGATGCGCCACGATCGTGCTTCTACCATCCCTCGGACGAGGGCAAACCGTTTCGTACACCTAGGGTTTCAGCTATCTCACGACTTGCGCCACAGCACGCCGGTGCCGTCGATCTCGACGATCTCGTCGGTCACGCCGTGCTTGGTGCGGTAGTCCGTCACGGCTTGGGCACACGCGTCGATGGCGTGGTAGTCGTCGATGATGCAAAACCCCCCGGGCGACAGCCGCGGGTAGAGCGCATCGAGCGCCTGAATCGTCGATTCGTACAGATCGCCATCCAGCCGCAACACCGAAATGCGCTCGATCGGGGCGTCCTGCAGGGTGTCCTTGAACCAACCCGGCAAAAACCGCACCTGAT
>NZ_LZKV01000224.1:0-4777 GCF_001672995.1 Mycobacterium sp. 1482292.6
GGTCGTCGGCCTCCACGCGGTAGACCTCGTCGGCGTGGGCGCCCAGGAACCCGGTGCCGGCCATCACCTCGGGGCGCACCAGCACCGGCGGGATCATCGGGATGAAGCCGTTCTCGACGGCCAGCCGCAACGCCAGCTGCAACAGGCCCAGCTGGAGCAGCGCACCCTTGCCAGTCAGGAAGTAGAACCGCGACCCGGACACCTTGGCCCCGCGCTGCATGTCGATCAGCCCGAGTGACTCACCGAGCTCCAGGTGGTCCTTCGGGTCGTCGATCGCCGCGGGCTCGCCGACCACGTCGAGCACGGCGAAGTCGTCCTCGCCGCCGGCGGGCACCCCGTCGATGACGACGTTGGAGATCGCCATGTGCGCCGCGGTGAACGCGGCCTCCGCGTCGGCCTGGGCGGCTTCGGCGGCCTTCACCTGCTCGGCCAGTTCCTTGGCGCGCGTCAGCTTGGCCGGGCGCTCATCGGGAGAGGCCGCCCCGACGCTCTTGCTGGCGGACTTCTGTTCGGCCCGCAGCCCGTCGGCCGACGAGATCGCGGCCCGGCGGGCGGCGTCGGCGGTCAACAGCGCGTCTACCAGCGCCGGGTCCTCACCACGACTGAGCTGGGAGCGGCGCACGGCATCGGGGTCTTCCCGGAGCAGCTTCAGGTCGATCACGGCCCTGAGACTACTTTCACCGGTTCGGGGCGGCTGGCGGCGCATCCACCGCGCAAAGTCGCAGGACTCACATCCGTAACTTTTGTCACCGGTCTCAGGCGCTCCTGTCAGAATGGAGCGGATGTCGCAAGCGCCCGAGAAGGAACTTTCGGAAGCCCGGGAAACCCGGGCGGTCGAGTCGCCCGAACAGCAGCCGTCGGCCTTCGGTTGGCCGCGCAGCCTGCAGGCTCGGGCGACCCGGCGCGCGCTGCTGCTCACCGCGCTCGGCGGCCTGCTGATCGCGGGGCTGGTCACCGCGATCCCGGTCGGCGGTCCCGGATCGGGTCGGTTCCTCGACAGCAGCCCGGTGCGCAGCACCGGAACCAAGAGCGACGCCGCCTTCAACCGGGCCGCCACCGGCGAGTGCCTGATGTGGCCGGAGACAACCCCCGAGTCGGCGAGGATCGTCAACTGCGGTGACGAGCACAAGTTCGAAGTCGCCGAATCGATTGACATGCGGACGTTCCCGGGCTCCGAATACGGGCCCAACGCCGCACCCCCGACGCCCGCGCGCATCCAGCAGATCACCCAGGAGCAGTGCGAGGCCGCCGTCCGCACCTACCTCGGCCCCAAGTTCGATCCGAACAGCAAGTTCACCGTCAGCCTGCTGTGGCCCGGCGACCGGGCCTGGCGCCAGAACGGCGACCGCCGGATGCTGTGCGGCCTGCAGCTGCCCGGGATGAACAACCAGCAGCAGGCCTTCAAGGGCAAGGTCGCCGACGTCGACCAGTCCAAGGTGTGGCCGGCCGGCACCTGTCTGGGCATCGACTCGGCGACCAACCAGCCGACCGACGCGCCCGTCGACTGCGCGGCGCCGCACGCCATGGAGGTCACCGGCACGGTCAACCTGGCCGAGAAGTTCCCCGGTGGCCTGCCGGCCGAGCCCGACCAGGACGGCTTCATCAAGGATTCGTGCACCAAGATGACCGACGCGTACCTGGCGCCGGTCAAGCTGCGCACCACCACCTTGACGCTGATCTACCCGACGGTGCCGCTGGCCAGTTGGACGGCGGGCAGCCGCGAGGTGGCCTGCAGCATCGGCGCGACGCTGGGCAACGGCGGCTGGGCCACCCTGCTGAACAGCGCCAAGGGCCAGCTGCTGATCAACGGTCAACCGCCGGTACCGCCGCCCGACATCCCCGAGGAGCGGCTCACCATGCCGCCGATCCCGCTTCAGGTCCCGGCTCAGCCGCCGTCCACCCAGTCCGGCGCCGGCACCGGCTCGGCCCCGGAGATCCCGCCGAACAACCAACACCTGCCCGGCCAGCAGCCCGCGCAGCAACCCCAGCAGCAGGCCCCGCAGCAGCAGGCCCCGCAACAGCAGGCGCCGCCGGCGGACAACGGCGCCCCGCCGGCCAACCCGGCACCCGAGGCACCGGCGCCCGCACCGCCACCACCGGCGAATCCCGCACCCGAGGCACCGCCCGCCGCGCCCCCGCCGGGAGGCTAGGCGGGTGTCCGTCCGGATGGATCCGCAGCGCTTCGACGAACTGGTCTCCGACGCCCTCGACCTCATCCCGCCCGAGCTGGCGGCCGCCATGGACAACGTCGTCGTGCTGGTCGAAGACCGCCATCCCGACGACGCCGAACTGCTCGGCCTGTACGAGGGCGTGGCGTTGACCGAACGTGACTCCGACTATTCCGGATCCCTGCCGGATGCCATCACCATCTACCGGGACGCGCTGCTGGACGCCTGCGAATCCGAGGACGAGGTCGTCGAGGAGGTGGCCATCACGGTGATCCACGAAATCGCTCACCACTTCGGCATCGACGACGACCGGCTGCACGAGCTGGGCTGGGCCTGAGAATCTGGCGCGGCGCCGGATCGCCGGGCGCGGCATCCCGATTTTGTCCGCGACGGGTGCTATGAACTGACCTATGAGCATTGACTGCCGCGACTGTCGGGCAGGCTTAGATCACTGTCACGGCACCATCATTCGCCACGCGCTGCACCGGTCGGAATGCACGGAGCCGGATTGCTTCAGTCCCGAGCTGTTGCCGCACGCCTTCGTGATCGACTGCGACGCCGTCGGGTGCGTGTGCACCGAAGTGATCGCCCTGGCCGTCTGACGGGTCAACCCATCGGGTCGGCGCTGGACCGCACCGCGTCCGCGACCGGCGTCGCCTCTTCCTCCGGGTAGAACGGCGGGGTCAGCGTCCCCCAACGCACGCAACTCCACCGCCCGTCGGTGATCGGGGTGAGGGCCACCGACTGGGCGTTGTCCAGGTGGTTGTCCAGCGCGAACTCGGCGTCGACGCCGGCCAGCACCGCGGCGGCCAGCCGGATCGCCGCGCCGTGGCTGACGACGACGATGTCGCCGTGGAAGTCGCGGTCGTCGAGGTAACGCAGGCGCAGGTCGGTGAGCACCGGGACGTAGCGGTCCAGCACGTCGTTGCCGGTCTCGCCGCCGGGAAGCGCCACGTCGAGCTCGCCGTGATGCCACCGCTCGTAGATCGCATTGAACTCGGCGACCGCGTCGTCGTCGTTGCGGTTTTCCAGCCGCCCGACCTGGACCTCGTGCACGCCGGCCACCTCGATCGGGGGCACTGCGACCTGGCCGCCGATCACCTCGGCCGTCTGCGAGGCCCGGGTGGCCACCGAATGCGCGAGCATCGCCGGGCGCCCCGCCCCGCGGGCGAATGCCCGCGCCTGGTCGCGGCCCAACGGGGTCAGCTCCGCACCCGGCGGGCGGGTGTCGAGCCGGCGCTCGACGTTTCCGAATGACTGGCCGTGGCGCACCAGGATCAACCGGCCGCTCACCGCCGCGCTCCCCCGGCGGACTCGTCGCGCTTGCCGTCCAGCAGCTGCTGCAGCCAGCGCGCGGCCTCCTCGGCGGAGGGCGGCAACGCCCCGGCCGGCGAGCCGGTGGGCCAGGAACCGAGATAACGCACATCAGCACAACGACGGTGCAGCGCTTTGAGTGCCTCGGCCACGGCGTCGTCGTCGATATGGCCGACGCAATCGGCGAAGAAGCGGTAGATGCCGAGACCCGTTCTGGTCGGCCGGGATTCGATGCGGGTGAGGTCGATGCCGCGGACGGCGAATTCGGCGAGCGCGGCCAGCAGCGCGCCAGGCGCGTTGTCGATGCGCAACACGACCGAGGTGCGGTCGGCTCCGGTCCGGGCCGGCGGTGGGCCCGGCCGCCCGACCAGAAGGAAGCGGGTCCGGGCGTTGGATTCGTCGACCACACCCTCGGCCAGGGTGCCCAGGCCCCAATGCGCGGCGGCCAACGGCGAGGTCACCGCGGCGTCGACGCGTCCGTCGGCGACCTGCTGGGCGGCGTCGGCGTTGGAGTACGCCGGCCGCAGCGCGGCGTCGGGCAGATTGGCGGCCACCCACTGGCGCAC
The DNA here is from genome assembly GCF_001672995.1 of Mycobacterium sp. 1482292.6. Taxonomy (NCBI): domain Bacteria; kingdom Bacillati; phylum Actinomycetota; class Actinomycetes; order Mycobacteriales; family Mycobacteriaceae; genus Mycobacterium; species Mycobacterium sp. 1482292.6. The sequence continues at coordinate 4,049 of NZ_LZKV01000224.1, forward strand.
CTGGGCCGCCGCCACACCGAAGGCCGCCAGCGTCCGCACGTCCGTGGCGCTGCGGCCTGGTTTGACGACGATGCTGAAGGCGATGTCCAGCGTGGTCTCGGCGAACACCTGCAGGGGTGAGCCGATGGCCAGGCTGTCCAGGGTCGGTGTCACCGAGCCGTCGATCGAGTTCTCGATCGGGACGCAGGCGTAGTCGGCGGTGCCGTCGCGCACGGCGTCCAGCGCCGCGGAGGTGCTTTCGACGGGCGCGGGTTGCACCCCGGCTGGGCCTTCGTCGGGAATGAGTCCCGCCGCGCTGATCTGTCGCAGCGCCGCCTCGGTGAACGTCCCCTCCGGACCGAGGTATGCGATGCGGGCCACGTCCCAACCCTAGCGGCGCGCGGGCCAGAAAAGTCTTGCGACGTCACCCCGGGTGAGTTAACTTAGGCTTACCTAATCAAAGGATGAGAATGGTGTTACCGCTGAGCTGCCCTGCCCCGACGACCGCCGAACGGATCCGCAGCGCCTGTGTCCGCGCCAGCGGCGCGCTGCTGGCCATCGAGCACGACGACCCGGTCCCCACCCCCCTGCACCACCTGATGGACGACGGATCGGTTGCGCTGGCGCTCCCCGTCGAGCGGGAACGGGAATTGGTGCGCCCCATCTCGGGCTCCCAGGCGCTGCTGGAGCTGACCGACTACGCGCCCCTACCGCTGCGCGAACCGGTCCGCTCGCTGGTGTGGGTGCGCG
>NZ_LZKV01000225.1:0-2497 GCF_001672995.1 Mycobacterium sp. 1482292.6
TTCACCCCGGGCGAGCAGGTGACCACCGCGGTGACGTGGACGGGCATGGGCTCGGCGCCGCACTGCCCGCTGCCGCGGCCGGCGATCGGTCCGGGCACCTACAACCTGGTCGTGCAGCTCGGCAACCTGCGCTCGATGCCGGTGCCGTTCATCATGAACCAGCCGCCACCGCCGCCGGGCCCGGTGCCCGGACCGGGTCAGCCGGGCGCGGTGCCGCAGCCCGAGGCGCCGCCGCTGGCCCCGCCGGCCGGCTGAGGCCGATCACATCACGCACCTTGCATTCACCTAGTTCAGCGAGTCGGTAATCGTCGACTCCGCCAGCTGCGACAGTCCTTCCCGCACATGGCGGGCCCACATCGCGCCGATGCCGTCGACCGATTGCAGGTCGGTGGCGCTGGCCGCCAGCACGTTCTGCAGCGTCCCGAACGAGCGGACCAGCAGGTCGGCGTGGGCGAACTGCAGCCGGGGAATGCCGGCCAGCGCCTGGTAGCCGCGCGGGCTGACCGCCGAATCCTGCGCCTCGGTGGTGGTCGGATACCCGAAAACCTTTGCCAGGATGGTGAAGTCGAGCAGCTCGGTATCCGACAGCGCGTCCAGCTCGTCGAGCGTGGCGGTCATCTGCGCCTCGGACAACGGCTCCGGGCTGGCGTGATAGTCGCGCACGATCAATTCCCGGGCGTTGTCGTTGCCGCCGAGTAGCTCGTCGAGCTGCAGCCGCAGCTGGCGGCCGTCGGTGCCCAGTTCGACCACGTCGTTGTCGATCACCTGGCCGATCCGGCGGACCAGCTCGAGCCGCTGCACCACCGTCATGACGTCGCGCAGCGTGACGAAGTCCTCGATCTCGGCGCGCGACAGCTGCCTGCTGACCTCGTCGAGCCTGATCTTGTACCGCTCCAGGGTGGCGATGGCCTGGTTGGCCCGCGACAGGATGGTCGCCGAGTCCGCCACCACGTGGCGCTCCCCGCCGACGTAGACGGTCACGATGTTCATCGAATGGCTCACCGAGATCACCGGGTAGCCGGTCTGGATCGCCGCCCGCTCCGCCGACCGGTGCCGGGTCCCCGACTCGTCGGTGGCGATCGACGGGTCCGGGACCAACTGCACGTTGGCCCGCACGATGCGGCTGCCGTCGGTGGACAGCACGACGGCGCCGTCCATCTTCGCCAGCTCGCGCAGCCGGGTGGGCGCGTAGCGCACGTCCAGCGCGAACCCACCGTCGCAGATGGCCTCGACGGCCTCGTCGTTGCCGAGCACGATCAGGGCGCCGGTGCGGCCACGCAGGATGCGTTCCAGGCCGTCACGCAGGCCGGTGCCCGGAGCCAGGCGGGCGACGGTTTCACGCAGGGTCGGACGAGTCACAGCATGTCATTCTTCAGGCCCGACGCGTCATGCGTCCAGCCATGGCGGGTTTGCGGGAGCGCCGCCGCGGTGGTCGGCGATGTCGATCATGTGCTCCAGCGCCGCCACGATGGTGGGCGCGCGCAGCGCCCGCATCCCGTTCGGCACGATCTCGCGCCGGGGGTCGTCACCGTCCGGGATGAGCGCGATGGAAAACCCCTGGCGAGCGGCTTCGCTCAGCCGCCGCTCCATGCCGCTGACCCGCCGCAAATCTCCAGCCAGTCCCACTTCGCCGATCATCACCGCAGTGGTGGGCAGCGGCAGGCCGGTGAGCGCTGACGCCAGCGCGACCGCGACCGCCAGATCCGACGATGGATCGGTCAGCCGCATGCCGCCGACCGTGGACAGGTAGATGTCGTTGATGCCGACGGGCAGCCTGGCGTGCTTTTCCAGTACCGCGGTGATCATCGCGGCCCGGGAGTGGTCGATGCCGCTGACGGCGCGGCGCGGCGAGCCGCCCGCCGGCGTGGCCAGCAGCGCCTGTACCTCGCCGATCAGCGGCCGTTTGCCGTCCAGTGTCACCGTGATCGCGGTGCCCGGCACCGGGGCCGGACGCTGATCCAGGAACAGGTTCGACGGGTCGGCGACGCCCTCGATCCCGTTGTCGTGCAACAGGAAACAGCCGACCTCGTCGGCCGCCCCGAACCGGTTCTTGATCCCCCGGACCATGCGCAGCGAGCCGTTGCGGTCGCCCTCGAAGTGCAGCACCACGTCGACGAGGTGCTCGAGGGAACGCGGCCCGGCGATGGCCCCGTCCTTGGTGACGTGCCCGACCAGGATCAGCGCGACGCCGTTGGTCTTGGCCGCCGCGGTCAGGGCCGACGTCACCGCGCGGACCTGCGTGACGCCGCCGGCCACACCGTCGGCCTCGGTGGTGGACATGGTCTGCACCGAGTCCACGATCACCAGCGCGGGCCTGACCGTCGCGATGTGCTCGAGGACGGTGTGCAGGTCGGATTCGGCGGCCAGGTAGAGCTCGTCGCTGCCGCAGCCGATGCGGTCCGCGCGCAACCGGATCTGGCCCGCCGACTCCTCACCGGAGATGTACAGGGCGCGGCGGCCCGCTTTCGCCCAGCGATGCGCGACCTCGAGCAGCAGC
>NZ_LZKV01000226.1:0-4040 GCF_001672995.1 Mycobacterium sp. 1482292.6
GACCGTCACCGAGGAGCTGTCCGTCGAGGTGATGGGTTTGCCCGGCTGCATCGACGACGAGCCCATCACACCGTTGATGTCGGCCGGGCCGAGCAGCAGGCCGCTGAGGCGTTCGGGGCCCAGCGGGGCGGCCTGCGGTGGTTCCGGCTTGGGGCGAACGACAAGCCAGATGCCGACCCCGGTCGCGATCACGACGAGCACCACGGCGACGGCCGCGATGATCGGCCAGATCGAGCGGTGCGGTTTGGGCGGGGGCTGACCCCAGGGCGTCGAACTGGTGAACTGGGGCGGCGCGCCCCAGTTGGCATTGGTGCCTTGGTAATACGGCTGACCGGCCGCCGGGATCGGCCCGCTGGTCGGGGTCCACGCCTGACCGCCGTGCGCCGGTATCGGACCGGAACTGGGGGCCGACGGCGGGTCGAACGGCGACGGCGGCGGGGTGTTGAACGTCGGCCCGAACGGCTGCGGGGGCGCCGCGGCGGCGTGGGCTCCCGCGCCGGGGTAGTCGGCGGCGGGCAGTGCGGCTTCTTGGCTGCGGCGCAAGATGGTGGCGGCGCGGTCCTGGTCGGGGTTGCTCAACGCTTCCTTGGCGGCCAGGGCCAGATCACCCGCGCTGGCATAGCGATCCTCCGGCTTCTTGGCCATGCCGCGGGCGATCACCACGTCGAAGGCCTTCGGGACCCCCGGGCGCTGCGCGCTGGGCGCGGGGATGGGGTCCATCATGTGAGCGGAGACCAGCACCCCGGCGCTGTCGGCGCGGTAGGGTGGCGTCCCGGTCAGGCACTCGAACAGCACGCAGGCCAGCGCGTAGATGTCGGCGCGATAGGTGACTTCCGCGTCCGAAAACCGTTCTGGCGCCATGTATTTCCAGGTGCCGACCGCGGTGCCGAGCTGCGTCAGCTTCTCGTCGGTGGTGGCGCTGGCGATGCCGAAGTCGACCAGGTAGGCGAAGTCGTCACGGGTGATGAGAATGTTCTGCGGTTTGATGTCGCGGTGCATCACCCCGGCGGCGTGCGCGGCATCGAGCGCCGACGCGATCTGGGTGATGATGGCGACCGCGCGCGGTGGAGTCAGCGGGCCGAAGCGTTTGAGCACGCTGTCCAGGTCGGTGCCCTCGACCAAACGCATCTCGAGGAACATCTGGCCGTCGATTTCGCCGTAGTCGTGCACCGGCACCACGTGCGGTTCCTGCAAACGACCGGCGGTGCGGGCTTCGCGTTTCAACCGCTCGCGAAACACCGGGTCCCGGCTGAAGCTTTCGGACAGGAGTTTGACCGCGACCGTCCACTCTTTGACGGTGTGTTCGGCCTCGTAGACCTCACCCATCCCACCGCGGCCCAGCAGCCGCTTTAGGTGGTAGGGGCCAAACATCGACCCCGCCCGTGAGGACTGCTCGTCACTCATTCCTCATCCTTCCAACCCAACCCCTAGCCTGCCGGTCTCGTTCGAGACTTTGCGGGCAGACACACGATCGCAACCCGTGACTGAGCAATCATGACGGTAAGCGCGCAGGCGTCCCACCGCACGATAACGGGAACAATCGCCGCGCGTGTCAGCGCGGGTCGGCTCGCCGTGCTCTCAGGCCTCGTCTTCGTGGTCAGCGGCGACCTGGAAGGTGAATTCGTGGTCGCAGATCCGCACGCGGTCGCCGTCCCGCAGGGCGGCTGCGGAACGGATCCGTTGCTCCCGCACGTGCACGCCGTTCGAGGACCGCAGGTCGTCGATGATGTAACCGTTTCCGGTGTCGACGATGACGGCATGATGCCGGCTGACCTTGGGGGAGTCGAGCACGATGTCGTTGTCGCCTAGCCGCCCAATGGTTGTCGATCCCCGCAGCGGATAACTGCGTCCGGACACCTCGTGCAGATAAGCGGCCACCTTGTCGTCGGTCGGGTAGTGCTCGAGCACGGTTATCGCGACCGCCGCGGTCGTCATGGCGTTCTTCTTCACGTCCAGCGGCTCTTGGCGCAGGATCTGGTCGTTGAGGGCGCGCAGGTTCTGGCCGGGGTCGATCCCGAGGTCATCGGCCAGCGATTTCTGCACGCGCCGATAGGCCGCCAACGCGTCGGATTGGCGGTCGGCGAGGTAGTAGGCGGTCATCAATTGGGCCCACAGCTGCTCGCGGTAAGGATGCTCGGCCGTCAGGGCTTCCAGTTCGGTGATCACGGTAAAGGCGCGTCCGCAAGCAATTTCGGCCTCGGCCTGCGCGGTGTGAGCCAGGATCTTCTCCTCGACCAGCGACGCGGTGAAGGCGTCGACGAAGCGAAGGCCGTCCAGGTCCTCGAGCACCGGGCCGCGCCATTCGGCCAGGGCGGCCGACAGGTGCTGACTGGCCTGCTCGAACCGGCCGGCGGCCGCCGCCTGCACGCCGGCGGTCTTCTCGGCGATGAACCGGCCCAGATCGCAACGGTCGTTGGCGACGTTGAGCCGGTAACCCGGCGGTGCCGCGACCAGCACCGTGCGCGGGTCGATGCCGGCACCGGTCAGCAACTTTCGCAGGTTGGACACGTAGGAGTGGATGCTGGCCCGCGCCCCCGACGGTGGCGACTCGTCCCACAGGGCGGTGATGAGCCGGTCGACGCCGACCGGGTTGTTGCGGTTCATCAGCAGCATCGCCAGCACCGCCCGCTGTTTGGGTGTGCCCAGCGGCACCAGGGTGCCGTCGACGCTCATCTCCAACGGTCCGAGCAGACCGAATTCGAGACGCTTGTCCGCCATCCCGCCTACCAGCCTTTCCGCGTCCGCGGCGTCGGATGCCCTGAGCTCACCATTGTGATTGTGACGCCAAGCGGGCGGATTCGTTACGAATCACGAGAAACCGTCGAGCTCGGACGGCATGTCGTCCAACCATGGCCCCAGCGCGGCGCCGCACCCGGGGCCGGGGGCTGAAATGTGTTCGCACCCAGGGCGATAGTGGGTGCGTCGCACGAATTGAATTGCACCGCCGCCACATATCGGCCACGCGACGCGCACGCCGCTTGCTGTTGCGCGCCGCGTGAACCGAATCGCCGGCGGCGACTAGGTGGTGACGACCATCAACTCGTTGCTGGTGTCCCAGGACTCGACGAACAGCTTGATCGGGATTTGCTCGTTGCGGCCTTCGGGTGTGCCGCTGTCGTTGAGGTGGACGATGCCGGCGACGGTGTCGACGCCGGTCACCACCACGGCGTGGTTGGACTCCGGGCGGCCGTCCTTGCCCTTGTCTTCGACGGGCTGGTGCCAGATCAGCTCGGCGTTGAGGCTGACGATCACTTTGTGACCGCCGCCGAGCGCCCGCTCGAGAGCGGCTATTCCGGCCGGGGTGCCGGTTTGCGCGGCGTCGTCCTTGTCGCTGAGGACGGCGCCGATCTTGTACTGGGCGAGCAACTCGGGAATGTCCGCGGTGTTCGCGCCCATTCCGGATTCCGGGTTGCCGGTGGCGGCGGGCTTGGTGTAGATCGAGCCGGGATGCGCGATGCTGGGCGTCGATTGGGCCTTGGCGATGATGTCGTGCTCCGAGGGAGCCACGCCGGTGATCTCGCCGATGACATCGGCACTCGACATCAGCACGCAGTCGTCGTACTGCTGCTGGCGCCAGAATTGGGCGGCTGCGGTCGGGTCGCCGTAGGTGAGTTGGGACGCTGCGGCTCCGGCCGGGGCCGCCACACCGAGCGCGACCGCGCCGGCGGCCACCGCGAGGGTCAGGGTCTTGGTGAAGTTGGCGGTCGTCATGGTGTGCCTCTTCTCGTCTCTGGCCGCGTGGGTCGGGGCTGGGCGGGTGTTGAGAAGAGCTTCGAACGTGCGCCTGTTGGACTTCTTTACAAATCCTTGGAGCCGTGCGGGGCGTCGGCTCCCACGGCCGATGGGGGATTCCGACTTTCGAAATCCCCCATCGCGGCTCGTTATTCGCCTAGGCGGGCTGACCGGAGAATTGCGGGCAATAGGCCTGGGTGGCCGCCAAGACCACGTGGGCCGCCTGCGGCGGCGTCAGGCTGGTGTGCCGGAAGATGTCGACGGTGACCGCGGTCGGCGTCTGGCCGGCGGCGAGTTCGGTGCAGACC
>NZ_LZKV01000227.1:0-3725 GCF_001672995.1 Mycobacterium sp. 1482292.6
CCGGGCGGCTACTACCCGACGCCGGATTACCAGGGAGGCTATGGACCTGCGGCGGCGCAGCCCGGGACGAACCCGCTGGCGATCGCGTCGCTCATCGCCTCCTTCACCGGCCTGCTGTGCTGCGTAGGCTCGATCGTGGCCATGGTGCTGGGCGCGATCGCGCTGGATCAGATCAAGCGGACCCGTCAGGACGGCTTCGGCCTGGCGGTCGCCGGCATCGTCATCGGAATCGCCATGCTCCTCGTCACTTTTGTGGTCGTGCTCTTCGCGATACGCACGCATTAGCGCCAGCGCGCCGGAGCCGGGCTGTCTGCCATCGGACCCGCGGCTGCCTAGGCTCTACTTCCATGGGATCGGTCAATAGGGTGTACGTCGCGCGGCTGTCGCGCATGTTGGTGCTGGGCCCGCTCGGGGAATCCGTCGGCCGGGTGCGCGATGTCGTCATCAGCATCAGCATCGTGCGCCAGCAACCGCGCGTCCTGGGGTTGGTCGTCGACCTGGCCACACGGCGCAGCATCTTCATCCCGATCCTGCGGGTCGCCTCCATCGAGCCCAACGCGGTGACGCTGAGCACCGGCAACGTGTCCTTGCGCCATTTCGAGCAGCGACCCGGCGAGGTGCTGGCGATCGGCCAGGTGCTCGACACCGCCGTCAAGGTCAACGACCCCGAACTGCCCGAGCTGGCGGGGCTGGACGTGGTGGTCACCGATCTGGGCATCGAGCAGACCCGAACCCGGGACTGGATGGTGAGCCGGGTCGCCGTGCGCAGCCAGCGCCGGCTGGGGCGGCGTGGCCCGGTGCACGTCGTCGACTGGCACAACGTGCAGGGCTTGACCCCGTCGGCCCTGGCGCTCCCGGGCCAGGGCGTGGCTCAGCTGCTGGATCAGTTCGAGGGCCGCAAACCGGTCGACGTCGCCGACGCCATCCGCGGGCTGCCGGCCAAGCGCCGCTACGAGGTGCTCAAGGCGCTCAACGACGACCGGCTGGCCGACATCCTGCAGGAGCTGCCCGAGGTGGATCAGGCCGACGTGCTGTCGCAGCTGGGCACCGAGCGATCCGCCGACGTGCTCGAGGAGATGGATCCCGACGACGCCGCCGACCTGCTGGGCGTGCTAAATCCGACCGACGCCGAAATGCTGCTGACCCGGATGGATCCCGGGGATTCCGCCACGGTGCGACGGCTGCTCACCCACTCACCCGACACCGCCGGCGGACTGATGACGTCGAACCCGGTGGTGCTGACCCCGGACACCGCGGTCGCCGAGGCGCTGGCCCGCGTCCGCGATCCCGACCTGTCCGCCGCGCTGTCGTCCATGGTGTTCGTGGTGCGTCCGCCCACGGCCACCCCGACCGGGCGCTACCTGGGATGTGTGGCGCTGCAGCGGCTGCTGCGCGAGCCGCCGGCCGAGCTGGTCGGCGGGATCGTCGACAGCGACCTGCTGACGCTGACGCCGGAGACACCGCTGGTCGCGGTGACTCGCTACCTCGCCGCCTACAACCTGGTGTGCGGGCCCGTGGTCGACGACCAGAACCACCTGGTGGGCGCGGTCACCGTCGACGACCTGCTCGATCACCTGCTGCCGCACGACTGGCGGGTGGACATGCAGGACCTCGACACCGCCGGCCGTCTCGAAGGACTGGGAGGATCCGCGTGAGCAAGTCCACGGCTCCGCGGGGGCTCTACACCCCGCGGACATCGCGCAGGTACTCGCCGCGGCTGGATCCCGAAACCGTCGGACAGTTCACCGAGTCGATCGCCCGCTTCTTCGGCACCGGCCGGTATTTGCTGCTGCAGACGATCGTGGTTTTCGTGTGGATCGCGCTGAACCTGTTCGCGGTGGGGCTGCGCTGGGATCCCTACCCGTTCATCCTGTTGAACCTGGCCTTCTCCACCCAGGCGGCCTACGCGGCACCGCTGATCCTGCTGGCCCAGAACCGCCAGGAGAACCGGGACCGCGTGGCGCTCGAGGACGACCGCCGTCGCGCGGCGCAGACCAAGGCCGACACCGAATACCTGGCCCGCGAACTGGCCGCGGTGCGGCTGGCCGTGGGTGAGGTGGTGACGCGCGAATACCTGCGCCACGAGCTCGATGACCTGCGCGAACTGCTGGCAAATCTGCAGCCGGACGCCGCGGATGCCGACCCGGTTCAGGGCGGCGACGGATTGGAGCGAACGGCTAAGAAATCCAGGTGAGAACCGTTTGCACCATTGCGCCACTCGTGTCACAAGAGTTATGTATGGTGATCTGGTTCACCGAGCTAACAGAAAGTGGACCCAGCTCACATAACTAGGACGGTCGAGTGCGCATAGGGGGAAGCCGGGGTGAAAGCCCCGCCGCCGCGACTGTGCGGCAGCGAGCACTTCGGAACACGCGCAAGCCGATTTTCGGCGTGGCAATGATTACTCCATTGGTCTTCGCGGGGGCGGTCAGCGCAACGGCTCCATCGCTTCCCATGCGAATGCCCCCGGTGCATGCCGCCGTCACCCCGGTGGCCGCGGTGTCCCCGACCTTCCCCGACCTCACCGGCCCCGCCGTCGTCTCAATCGACCGCGGCCCCACGCTCTTTCACGTCGCCGAGCCAGCCTTATCGGCTCCGCCGCCGGCGATGATCGTGAATGCGCCTGGAGCCCTTGGCATTCCGAGCATCGCGCTGGCCGCCTACCGCAGCGCGGAGCAGAAGATGGCCGTCGCCGCCCCGGGCTGTGGCGTCAGCTGGAATCTGTTGGCCGGCATCGGGCGCATCGAGTCGGGACACGCGGGCGGCGGCGCGGTGGACGCCCGCGGCACCGCGATCAGCCCGATCTACGGCCCGTCCCTGGACGGCACGCTGCCCGGCAACGAAACGATCATCCAGAGCAGCGCCGGAAACCGCGTCACCTATGCCCGCGCGATGGGGCCCATGCAGTTCCTGCCGGGCACCTGGGCGCGCTACGCCTCCGACGGCAAGGGCGACGGCGTGGCGGATCCGCAGAACATCTTCGACGCGACGCTGGCGGCCGCCCGATACCTGTGCAGCGGCGGGCTCAACCTGCGTGATCAGTCGCAGGTGTTGACCGCGATCCTGCGCTACAACAACTCGATGCCCTACGCGCAGAACGTGTTGGGCTGGGCGGCGGCCTACGCCACGGGCGTCGTGCCAGTCGACCTGCCGCCGATGACCGGGCCGCCGCCGCCGCTGGGCGACGCACACCTCGAGCACCCCGAAGGGCTCGGGCCCAACCTGCCGATGAACGTCAACGGCCTGCCGCTGGACGACCCGCTGGCCCGTGTCCCGTTGATCGACCTGAGCAGCCCGGCGCTGGGCAGTCCCCAGCCGATGTTCCCGTGGATGACGCCCACGCCTGCGCAGGCGCCGGCCCAGGTTCCCGGGTGCACGGTGATCTGCATCAGCTCGCAGAGCTCACCGGCCGCGGGTCCGCCGCCGCCGTTCGGTGCGCCGCCCCCGCCGTTCGGGGCGCCACAGCCGGTCGCGCCGCCGCAGCCGTTCGCACCCCCGCAGCCGGTCGCCAATCCGCCGTTCGGGGCGCCGCCCCCGGAAGCCGGTCCCCCGCCGGCTTGGGCTTGGGTGCGCCGGGGGCCGCGCCCGACGGGCCGGCGGGCTTGGGCGCCGATGCGGCCTGCGAGGGTGCGGCGGCCGGGGGCGGCACCGCGGCCTGTCGGTCGGTGTGCTGGACGCCGACATCCACGGCCATTCGATCCCCCGGATGATGGGCACCACCGACC
>NZ_LZKV01000228.1:0-13801 GCF_001672995.1 Mycobacterium sp. 1482292.6
AACACCGCGACATCGACGAGATCGCCCGCAACGCGCTGTGCGGCCTGTACGACGGGGTCCAGGACAAGCGGTCCGACCAGGCGCTGGCCAAGCTCAGCAGCGACGCGTTTCGCAAGCAGTTCTCCGAGGTCGAGCTGACCTCGATCGACAAGATCGTCTACCTGTCGCAGTACCAGGCTCAGGCGTTGTTCACCATGAAGGTGTCGCCGGTAAGCGGGGCCCCGATGCACGGGCAGGTGCAGGGCATCGCGCAGCTGCTGTTCCAGCGCGGCCAGATCATGGTCTGCTCGTACGTGCTGCGCACCGGCGGCTCGTACTGAGTGCGAAACCGTCAGCCGGGCAACAACCCGGTTGACGGATTTGGCGGGATCAACCGATCAGTTGAACGAGTCGCCGCAGGCGCACGAGCCGGTGGCGTTCGGGTTGTCGATGGTGAAGCCCTGCTTCTCGATCGTGTCCACGAAGTCGATGGACGCGCCTTCGACGTAGGGCGCGCTCATCCGGTCCACGGTCAACGTCACGCCCCCGAACTCCGCGGTCAGGTCGCCATCCAGCGTCCGGTCGTCGAAGAAGAGGTTGTAGCGCAGGCCGGCGCACCCGCCCGGCTGCACGGCGATGCGCAGCGCGAGGTCGTCGCGGCCCTCCTGGTCCAACAGGGACTTTGCCTTGGTGGCGGCGGCCTCGGTCAGGATCACGCCGTGGGTCGTCGTGGCGTTCGACTCGTTTTGCACCGTCATTGCTTCTCCTACATGCCTCATCGTTGGGTGGGTCCGATCAAGCCCGATACCGCCGGCTTGCGCCGGGCGATCCGGATCGCGCGAAAGTCCACTTCTTCAACGGTACCTTGACGGACCGCTATTCCCGAGTCGCGCCGCCACAACGGAGGCCAGGCCCATGAGTTGGTTGGCGGCGTCGGCCTGCGCCAACCGCACCGATCCCGCGTGCTCGGCGATGGACAACGCGGCCATGATGCCCGACGAACGCACCGTCGCGTTGTCGAGGTCGACCTGGCCGGCCAGCACGACCACCGGAATCCCCCGCGGCCGGGCCGCGTCGGCGAGAAATCCCACCACCTTGCCGTGCAGGGATTGCTCGTCGAACCGGCCCTCGCCGGTGACGATCAGCTCCGCGGTGTCCAGGTCGTCGGACAGCCGGGTGTGTTCGGCGATGATGGCCGCCCCGGACTGACAGCGGCCGCCGAGCGCCAGCAGCCCGGCACCGATCCCGCCGGCGGCCCCCGCGCCGGGCTCGGCGCTCACGTCGCGCCCCGCCACCGCTTCCAGGATCAGCGCCCACGCCTGCAGGCGAACCTCCAGCGCGGCGACGGTGGCCGTGTCCGCGCCCTTCTGCGGCCCGAACACCCGGGCCGCCCCCCACGGGCCCAGCAGCGGGTATTCGGTGTCGGAGGCCGCGATCAGCTCCACGTTGCCCAGCTGCCGGCGGGCGGTGTCCAGGCCGCCGAGCTCGGCGATCATGCCCTGCCCCCCGTCGGTGCAGGCGCTGCCGCCCAAACCCACCACGATGCGCGTCGCCCCGACCCGCAGCGCCTCGGCGATCAGCTGGCCCACGCCTTTGCTGTGCGCCGCCATGGCGGTCTCCGGGGTGGGTGGTCCACCGATCAGCGCCAGGCCGCACGCTTGGGCGCACTCCAGGTAGGCGGTGGCCGACCCGGGGTCGAACACCCAATCGGCTTCGACCATGGCTTTCAGCGGTCCCGAGACCCTTAGCCGACGCGTCTCCCCCAGCCGGCTGGCCAGCACCTCGACGAAGCCGGGGCCGCCGTCGGATTGCGGGGCGACGATGAACCGGTCGCCGGGACGCGACCGGGTCCAGCCGGTCGCGATGGCGGCGGAAGCCTCCAGCGCCGACATGCTGTCGGCGTAGCAGTCCGGGGCGACCAGAACTTGCATGGCGGGCAATTGCAGGCGGCCGGGGGCCAGGCCGGGACCATCATCATCCGAGGCCATCGACCCGTCGTCCATCAAAGGCAGCCGTTCATCACGTGTAAGAGTAGGGCCAAGGGAGGCACTAACGCAGGTCTAATAGCAAGGCATTCCAGGCGAATTCCGGCCCGGGTCGCGCGCGAAGTAACCTGGCCACTGTGAAGCTGTTGGGCCGTAAGAAGGGCCAGGACACCGACCTCGACGAAAACGCGGCCACCGCGGCCGTCGCCGGCGTTGCTGGCGCCTCGGGCGACGCAACCCGCGAGGCGCAGCGGACGGGCCCCAAGGGCCGCCCCACGCCCAAGCGCAACGAGGCGCGGCGCAACGCGCGCAAGGGACCGGTCGCGCCGGCCCCCATGACCGCCGCCGAGGCGCGGGCGCGGCGCAAATCGCTGGCCGGCCCCAAGCTCAGCCGCGAGGAGCGCCGCGCCGCCAAGGCCGCCGGCCGCGCCGGCATGTCGGAACGCCGCGCGAAGATGATGGCCGGCGAAGAGGGTTACCTGTTGCCGCGCGACCAGGGGCCCATCCGCCGGTACGTGCGTGACGTGGTGGATTCGCGCCGCAATCTGCTGGGCCTGTTCATGCCGTCGACCCTGTTCCTGATGTTCGTCATGTTCGGCGTCCCGCAGCTGCAGCTGTGGGTATCGCCGGCGATGCTGGTGCTGATGGCCGTGATGAGCGTCGACGGGTTGATCCTGGGCCGCAAGGTCAGCAGGCTGGTCGACGCGAAGTTCCCGGATAACACCGAAAGCCGTTGGAAGCTAGGACTTTACGCCGCCGGCCGGGCGTCCCAGATGCGCCGGCTGCGGGCGCCGCGGCCCCAGGTCAAGCACGGCAGCCGTGTCGAGTAGAGCTCGCCGGAAGGCCGGCTGACATCGGTGCGCACCCTGGTGCTCGGCGGGATCAGGTCAGGCAAGTCGCAGTGGGCGGAGCAAGCCATCGCCGACGGGTTGCCGGCGGGGCAGGCGGTTCAATACCTGGCGCCCGGGCCGGCCGGCAACGACGATGCGGCCTGGGCGCAGCGGATCGCCCGCCACCGCGCCCGCCGGCCCGCGCACTGGTCGACGATCGAAACCGACGACGTCGCAACGCAATTGCGCCAATGCCCGGACACCCCGACGCTCGTCGACGATCTCGGCACCTGGCTGACCGCCGCGCTGGACCGCAACGGCGCCTGGGACGGCGGCTCGGTGGCGGCCGCCGTCGATGACGTGCTGGCCGCGGTCGGCGACTTCGCTTCCCCGCTGGTGCTGGTCAGCCCGGAGGTCGGCTTGACGGTGGTGCCCGCCACCGCCTCCGGACGCCGGTTCGCCGACGAGCTGGGCGGCCTCAACCAGCGCCTCGCCGGGTTGTGCGACCGGGTGGTGCTGGTGGTGGCCGGCCAGCCGGTCCCAATCAAACCGTCGGGGGCCTGATGCAGTTCGCCGCCATCTCACCGCCCGATGTGGACGTCGCCGCCGCCGCGCGCGCCCGCCAGGACGCCCTGACCAAGCCCCGCGGCGCGCTGGGCCGGCTCGAGGATCTGTCGGTGTGGGTCGCGTCGTGTCAGGGGCATTGCCCGCCAAGGCAATTCGAGCGTGCCCGGGTGGTGGTGTTCGCCGGTGATCACGGCGTCGCCCGCTCGGGTGTGTCGGCCTATCCGCCGGAGGTGACGGCGCAGATGGTCGCCAACTTCGACGCCGGCGGGGCCGCGATCAACGCCCTGGCCGACATCGCCGGGGCGACGGTGCGGGTCGCCGACCTGGCTGTCGACGCCGAGGCGCTGACCGAACGGATCGGCGCCCACAAGGTGCGCCGCGCCAGCGGCGACATCCGGGTGCAGGACGCGTTGAGCGACGACGAGACCGCGCAAGCGCTCGCGGCCGGCGCGGCCATCGCCGACGAGGAGGTCGACGCGGGCGCCGACCTGCTGATCGCCGGGGACATGGGCATCGGAAACACCACGCCCGCAACGGTGTTGGTGGCGGCCCTGACGAACGCCGAGCCGGTCGCGGCGGTGGGCTTCGGCACCGGGATCGACGACGCCGGGTGGGCGCGCAAGACGGCCGCGGTGCGCGACGCCCTGTTTCGCGCGCGGCAGGTGCTGCCCGATCCGGTCGCGCTGCTGCGCTGCGCCGGTGGCGCCGACCTGGCCGCGCTGGCGGGCTTTTGCGCGCAGGCCGCGGTCCGGCGCACGCCGTTGCTGCTCGACGGCATGGCGGTGACGGCGGCCGCGCTGGTCGCCGAGCACCTGGCGCCGGGCGCCCGGCTGTGGTGGCAGGCCGGTCACCGGTCCACCGAGCCCGCGCATGCGCTCGCGCTGACGGCGCTGGATCTCGAGCCGATCCTCGGCCTGCGGATGCGGCTGGGCGAGGGAACCGGCGCCGCCCTCGCGGTGCCGGTGCTGCGCGCCGCGGTGGCCGCCCTGTCGTCGATGGCGACCTTCGCCCAGGCCGGTGTGTCCGACCGCCTCGACGGCCCCGCACCAGCCGCTCCCCCGCCGTGATCCGTTCGCTGGCAACGGCTTTCGCGTTCGGTACGGTGCTGCCCGTTCCGGGCGGCGGCCATGCGCCGATGGGCCGCGCCGCCATGACCGCGCTGCCGGTGGTGGGCGCCGTGCTCGGGGCCCTGGCCGCCGCCGTGACCTGGGGCGGGGTGCACGTGTTCGGGCCGTCGGGCCCGCTGCCCGGCCTGCTGGCGGTAGCGGTGCTGCTGTTGGTGACGCGCGGCCTGCACGTCGACGGTGTCGCCGACACGGCCGACGGCCTGGGCTGCTACGGCCCGCCGCAGCGGGCGCTGGCGGTGATGCGCGAGGGATCGACCGGGCCGTTCGGCGTCGCCGCCGTCGTCGTCGTGATCATGCTGCAGGCACTGGCGTTTTCTGCGTTGGGGGCCACCGGCCGGGTGTGGCCCGGCGTGGCCGGGATCGCCGTGGCGGTGTTCTCGGGCCGGGTGGCCGCGGTGCTGGCCGGCCACCGGTCGGTGCCCGCGGCCGAGGGCAGCGCCCTGGGGGTGCGGGTCGCGGGCAGCCAGCCGACCTCGGTGGTGGCGGCCTGGGTCGCGGTGCTGCTCGCCGGCTCGCTGCTGGCCGGGCCGCGGCCGTGGCAGGGCCCGGTGGCGGTGGCGGTGGGCCTGGGCTGCAGCGCGATCCTGGTGCGGCACTGCGTGCGCCGATTCGGCGGCATCACCGGCGACGTGCTGGGCGCGGCGATCGAACTGGCCGCGACGGTGAGCGCCGTGGCGCTCGCGGGCCTGGTGCGGTTCTGAGCCCGAGCGTCAAGCTAATTTCACGCTCACGCCCGAATGTGAAGCTAACTTCACACTCAAGAGCCAACTAGCCCAGCCGGGCCATCCAGCCGTGGGTGTCGGCGAAGGTGCCGCGCTGAATGCCGGTCAGCGTGTCGCGCAGCGCCATGGTCACCTCGCCGGGTTGGCCGTCGGCGACGGTGAACTCGGCATCGCCGTACTTCACGTGCGAGACCGGGGTGATGACCGCGGCGGTGCCGCAGGCGAACACCTCGGTGATCTCCCCGGCGGCGGCCTTCTTCTGCCACTCGTCGATATCGATCTTGCGTTCCTCGACGGAGAATCCGGCATCAATGGCCAACTGCAGCAAGGAGTTTCGCGTTATGCCGGGCAGCAGTGAGCCCGACAGCTCGGGGGTGACCAGCCGCGCCGACCCGCCGCTGCCGAACACGAAGAAGATGTTCATCCCGCCCATCTCTTCGACGAAGCGCCGCTCGACGGCGTCCAGCCAGACCACCTGGTCGCAGCCGTTGGCCGCGGCCTCGGCCTGAGCCGACAGCGAGGCCGCGTAGTTGCCGCCGAACTTGGCGGCGCCGGTGCCGCCGGGGCTGGCCCGCACGAACTCCGTCGACACCCAGACGGTGACCGGGCTGATGCCGCCCTTGAAATAGGCGCCGGCCGGCGACGCGATCAGCAGGTAGCGGTAGCGCTTGGACGGCCGCACCCCCAGCCCGGGCTCGGTGGCGATGACGAACGGGCGCAGGTACAACGCCTCCTCGCCCCCGGCCGCCGGAACCCAGGCGCGATCGACCGCGATCAGCTGGCGCAGCGATTCCATGAATAGCTCTTCGGGCAGTTCCGGGATGGCCAGCCGCCGCGCCGACGACCGCAACCGGGCGGCGTTGGCCTCGGCGCGAAACGACACGATCGAGCCGTCCGCCCACCGGTACGCCTTGAGCCCCTCGAAGATCTCCTGCGCGTAGTGCAGCACGATCGCCGATGGATCCAGCTCGATGGGGCCGTACGGGATGACGCGCGCGTTGTGCCAACCGTCGCCGGTCTCGTCGTAGTCGATGGACACCATGTGATCGGTGAAGTACTTGCCGAAACCCGGCTCGGCCAGGATGGTTTCGCGTTCGGCATCGGTTGCCGGAGTTGCCGAGCGCGAAACCGTGAACTCGAGGGAGCCACTGGTCATCCGCCGATTGTATATCCGCCTACCGAATCGGATTTCGCCCGCGCACGCGGCGCCGCTAGCGCGTTTTCACCGCGACGAAGGGCGGGCGCACGACCTCGCACGCGGCGGGACGACCCCGGACGTCGACGGTGGCCTGTTGACCGTCCTCGACACCGGCGTCGGTGTCAATGAGCGCCAGCGCGATGCCGGCCTGCAGCGTCGGGGAGAACGTGCCCGACGTGGTGACCCCCACCGGGGTGTCGCCCGCGAGCACCGTCAGCCCGGCACGCAGCACGCCGCGGCCCACCATCCGCAGCCCGCGCAGCAGCCGGCGCGGGCCCGCCTCCTTCTCGGCCAGCAGGGCCTCGCGGCCGAAGAACGCGTCCTTCTTCCAGCCGATCGCCCACCCGCAGCGGGCCTGCAGCGGGGAGATGTCCAGGGCCAGTTCGTGGCCGTGCAGCGGGTAGCCCATCTCGGTGCGCAGGGTGTCGCGGGCGCCTAGACCGGCCGGCTCACCGCCGTCGGCGCCGACCGCCTCGGCCAGGGCGTCGAACACCACACCCGCGGATTCCCACGGCGGCAGCAGCTCGTAGCCGTGCTCGCCGGTGTAGCCGGTGCGGCACACCCGGACCGGCACGCCGGAGAACGACGTGTCGGCGTAGGCCATGTAATCCATGTCGGTGGGCAGGCCCAGCCGGCCGAGCACCTCGGCCGAGCGGGGCCCCTGCACGGCCAGCACCGCGAAGGACCGGTGCTCGTTGGTGATGGTCAGCCCGCTCGGTGCGGCGGCTTGGAGCGCCTCGACCACGGCGGCGGTGTTGGCGGCGTTGGGCACCAGGAAGATCTCGTCGTCGTCGACGTAGTAGGCGATCAGGTCGTCGATGACGCCGCCGGATTCGGTGCAGCACAACGTGTACTGCGCCTTGCCCGGACCGATGCGGCCCAGGTCGTTGGTCAGCGCGGAGTTGACGAACTGCGCGGCCCCCGGCCCGCGGATCAGCGCCTTGCCCAGGTGGCTGACGTCGAAGAGGCCGACCGCGTTGCGCGTCGCGTTGTGCTCGCTGACGGTGCCGGCATACGACACCGGCATCAGCCAGCCGCCGAACTCGGCGAAACTGGCGCCCAAGCTTCGGTGACGCTCTTCCAACGGTCCGTGCAAAACCTCGGCTGCATCGCTCACGACTCTTCACCCTAATCAGCGATGACGGCCGGACCGTTAGGGTGATGCGGATGAGCACAGAACCCGGTTACGCCTCCCCCGCTGTAAGTGTCGCCTCCTCGCTGCCACGGCGCGCCGCCGCGTCGACCGTGCTGATCGTGCCCGTCGTGTCGACCGGTGAGGACGACAAGCCGGGCGCGGCCGTCGCGGCCGCCGAGCCGTTCCTGTCCTCCGACGCGGTGGCCGAGATCGAATCGGGTCTGCGGGCGCTGGAGGCCACCGGCGGCGCCGAACAGGTGCACCGGCTGGTGGTGGGATCGCTGCCGGTGTCCAGCGTGCTGACCGTCGGCCTGGGCAAACCGCGGTCCGAATGGCCGGCCGACACCATCCGTCGCGCCGCGGGGGTGGCCGCGCGTTCGCTGGGCAAGACCGAGTCGGTGCTCACCACGCTGGCCGAGCTGCCCGGCGAGGGCATCACCGCGGCCGCCGTCGAGGGCCTGATCCTGGGCAGCTACCGGTTCACCGAGTTTCGCAGCGAGAAGACCGCACCCAAAGACCAAGGGCTGCGCAAGATCACGGTGCTCGCCTCGGAAACTAAAGGCGCGAAGGACGCCAAGAACGACGCCGCGCACGGCGCCGCCGTCGCCACCGCCGTCGCCACCGCCCGCGACTTCGTCAACACCCCGCCCAGCCACCTCTTTCCCGCCGAATTCGCCAAGCGCGCAAGGGCTTTGGGTGAATCCGTCGGTCTCGAGGTGGAGGTGCTGGACGACAAGGCGCTGCAAAAGGGCGGCTACGGCGGGATCATCGGTGTCGGGCAGGGCTCGTCGCGCCCGCCGCGGCTGGTGCGCCTGATCCACCGCGGTTCGAAGCTGGCCAAGCGGTCCAAGCAAGCCAAGAAGGTGGCGCTGGTCGGCAAAGGCGTCACGTTCGACACCGGCGGCATCTCGATCAAGCCCGCGGCGGGGATGCACCACATGACCTCGGACATGGGCGGTGCCGCCGCGGTGATCGCGACCGTCGCGCTGGCCGCACAGTTGCGCCTGCCGATCGACGTGATCGCCACGGTGCCGATGGCCGAGAACATGCCGTCGGCCACCGCGCAGCGCCCGGGCGACGTGCTGACGCAGTACGGCGGAATCACGGTCGAGGTGCAGAACACCGACGCCGAGGGCCGGCTCATCCTGGCCGACGCGATCGTGCGGGCCTGCGAGGACGACCCCGACTACCTGATCGAGACGTCCACGCTGACCGGCGCGCAGACGGTGGCGCTGGGCGCTCGGATCCC
Source organism: Mycobacterium sp. 1482292.6 (assembly GCF_001672995.1). NCBI lineage: Bacteria > Bacillati > Actinomycetota > Actinomycetes > Mycobacteriales > Mycobacteriaceae > Mycobacterium > Mycobacterium sp. 1482292.6. The sequence continues at coordinate 8,793 of NZ_LZKV01000228.1, forward strand.
CGGGGTGATGGGCAGCGACGAGTTCCGCGACCGCGTGGCGGCGATCTCGCAGCGGGTGGGCGAGAACGGCTGGCCGATGCCGCTGCCCGACGAACTCAAGGAAGATCTGAAGTCGGGCGTGGCCGACCTGTCCAACATCAGCGGGCAGCGCTTCGCCGGGATGCTGGTGGCCGGGGTGTTCCTGCGCGAGTTCGTCGCCGACGGCGTGAGTTGGGCGCACATCGATGTGGCCGGCCCGGCCTACAACACCGGCAGTCCGTGGGGCTACTCGCCGAAGGGCTCCACCGGCGTGCCGACGCGGACCATGTTCGCGGTACTGGAGGACATCGCCGAAAACGGCTAGGGAGTAAGCCTTTTGAGCACGGCGCGCCCGAGTTTGCGGCGCGGCCAGCCGGTCGCGCCGTCGGCGGCCAGCGCGGCGTTGGCGGCGTTGCGCCCGCATGCCCCGTGCACCGAGCCGCCCGGTGTCGCCGACGCGCTGCCCAGATACAGCCGCTCGACCGGTGTTTCGGCCCGGCCCATGCCGGGCGCCGGCCGGAAGATCAGCATCTGCTGCAGTTGCGACGTGCCCCCATTGACCGCGCCGTGGTGCAGATTAGCGTCGTGAGCCTCCAGGTCCGACGGGCGTTGCAGAAAGCGTCCGACGACATGGTCACCGAACCCGGGCGCGTGTTCTTCGATCACGCGATCCATCGACGCGGCAAGCCGCTCCGCCGAAGCATCGTCATGCACGCCGCGCGGCAGATGCGTGTAGGCCCAGACACTTTCGGTGCCATCCGGCGATCGGGTCGGGTCGGCAGTGGTGGTCTGGCCCAGCAGCATGAACGGATGTTCGGGCACTGTGCGCGTGTTCACGTCGGCCATCCAACGAATCAGGCCGTGCCCGTCGGCGCCCAGATGAACGGTGCCGACGTCGCGCAGGTTCTTGGCATGCCACGGGATCGGGGCATTGAGCGCATAGTTGACCTTGACTACCGGCGGATCCCAGACGAAGTGTTTGAGATCCCGCAGCAACCCCGGCGACACCGCATCCGGCGGCAGCATGTGGCAGAACAGCCGCGGGGCGGTGACATCCGCGATCACCGCGCGACGCGCGCGAACGGTTCGCCCGTCGGTGGTGCTGACACCGGTCGCCCGGCCGCCCTGCACCTGAATGCGAGCGACGTCCTGGTTGCACTCGATCTGCGCCCCCGCCGAGTGGGCGCGCTTGACCAGCGCCGCCGTCAACTGGCCCGAACCTCCGACGGGAACCGGCCAACCGCAGTCCTGGGCGAGCATGGTCATCAGCAGCCCCATGACACCGCTACCCGGCGCATCCAGCGGGATGTCAGCGTGTAAAGCGTTGCCCAGCAACATGACTCGCGGCGCATCACCGTCGAACAACTGGTCGGCCATGGCGTTGGCGGGCTGCACCAACAGGTTGGCCAGTCGCAGCGCATCCGACGTCCCGAGTTTGCGCAACAGGGTCAGCAGCGGGCGCATCGGCGGGAACGGCGACAGGATCGCTTCGAGCAGCGGCCTTTTCACCTCGTCCCACAACGCAACGATGCGTAGCCAATTGTCGCCGTCGCCGGGCGTGCGACGCTCGAACTCCTCCGCGGTCTGGGCGGGATCGTGATACACGATGGGCGGGTCGTCGTCGGCGGCGTTGCGCGGGTGGCCAACCACCGTCGGCGCGTGCGACCACCGCAGCCCGTGGTCCTCCAGCTGCAGCGCCGCCATCGCCGGAGACGCCACCGTCATCGGGTAGTAGGAGCTGAACAAGTCGGTGATGTAGCCCGGTGTCAGCTCGGCGCTGCGCACCGCGCCGCCGGGCTCGGGCTGGGCTTCCAGCACCAGCACGTCCCAACCCGCGTCGGCCAGCATCGACGCCGCCACCAGCCCGTGGTGTCCCGCCCCGATCACGACGGCGTCGGCGGTGTCGCGCACGGTCACTTCACCTGGCTCGGCTCCAGGCGCTCGGCCAGCGCCGCCAGCCGCCACAGGCACTCCTTATTGCGCGGGTACGCCGCGGCCAACGCGACGGAATCGGGAACGGCCGCCATTGGGCCCTGCACGGGAACCTCGATCATCTCGACCCGGCACCCGCCCGGAATCTCGTGCAGCAGCATGGTGATTCGCGCGGCGCCCAGCGGGCCCAGGCGAGCGCACAGCACCAGCTTGTGCGGGGGTTCACACTCCTCCACGAGGGTGGCGTCGTTGATCACCAACGGCCAGATCCCGATCGAGTGCTTGATCGAGGAGCCGGGTTCCGGCCAATTCGGATCGACGGCGCGCATCCGGCTGTTGCCCACCACCCACTGGGTGTAGGTCCAGCCCTGGGCGAGCACCTCCCATATCCGCTCACACGACTCCGGCACCTCGCGCGTTGCAGTGATCACGTGCACACCCCTTCATGTCTTGCGTTACCGCGGCCGGATACCCGGCAATCGCCGGGTTATTCGGCGTCAACGCCGGGTTTACCGGCGCATGCCTGCGGCTAATCTCCCTAGCGGTCGAAATCCCCGCGACGAAAGGCGAGACCATGACGGTGCGACGGTTGATCATCGGCGTGGGCGCCGTGCTGTTGTTGGCCGGAATCATCGGCCTGCTGGCGCCGGTGTCGGTTTCCGACAGCAACGGCCACTCGGTCGGCTGCGGAAACGCCGTGGCGACGGACCTTTCCGCGGCCCGCAGCGCGAACAACAGCAGTGGGGCGAACATCCCGATCCTGAACCAGATCGTCCCGCACACCGACTACGTCGCGCAGTGCCAGTCGTCGGTGGGCGGCCGGCGCGCGTGGGCGATACCGCTGGCCGTGCTGGGGGTCATCGCAATCGGAGCGACGTTGCTGACCGGACGCCGCGGGGCGGCGACGGGCGCCTAGCGCGGCTCAGATCACCCGGATGCGCGCGGCGTTGCGCAGCCCTTGCGGAGCGACCCGCGAAAGCCCGTACAGCGCATAGGCTTCCGGCGCCACCGGGCGAATCGGTTTCTTCTTCTGGACCGACGACAGGATCGCGTTGGCGACCTTGTCGGGGCCGTAACGCCGCAGCGCGAACATCTTGCCCAGCTGGCCGCGGCGACCGTCGACGGCGTCGGCCTGCTTGCCGGCGGGCGCGTCGAACCGCGTGGTGTTGATGATGTTGGTGTCGATGACGCCGGGGCAGATGGTGGTCAGGCCCACCCCGGCGGCGTCGAGTTCGGCGCGCAGGCAGTCGGAGAACATGAAGGTCGCCGCCTTCGACGTGCAGTAGGCGCTCAGCGACTGCAGCGGCGCGTAGGCCGCCATCGACGACACGTTGACGATGTAGCCGCCGGTGCCGCGCTCCACCATCCGCCGCGCGAACGCCCGGCACCCGTTGACCACACCGCCCAGGTTGACGTCGAGCACCCGGTCGAACTGCTCGGGAGGGGTGTCCAGGAAGCCGCCCGCCTGTCCGATGCCGGCGTTGTTGACGACGATGTCCGGGACGCCGTGCTCGCCGCTGACCCGCTCGGCAAACGACTCCACCGCCTGCGCGTCGGACACGTCGAGCACGTAGGCGTGCGCGACGCCGCCGCGAGTGGCGATCTCGGCCGCGGTGGCCTTGACGGCCGCCTCGTCGATGTCGCTGATGACCAGCTCGGCGCCTTCTCGCGCGAAGGCGAACGCGGTCTCGCGGCCGATGCCGCTGCCGGCACCGGTGACCGACACCAGGGTGTCGCCGAACGCCCCGCGGGGCCGCCCCACCTGCGCGCGCAGCAGCGCGCGGCTGGGCTGCTTGCCCTCGGCCTGGTCGGCGAACTCGTGCACCGCCGCAGCCATCACCTGCGGGTGCGACATCGGCGAGAAGTGACTGGCCTGGATGTCGCGGCGCCACAGCCGCGGCACGAAGCGCGGGGTGTGGTCGTAGCCGTAGGGCCGCACGTACTTGTCTTTGGTGTTGACGATGAGCTGCACCGGCACGTCGATGACCGCGACGCCCTGCTTGCGACCGGAGAAGGAGCGAAAGTAGTTGGCGGGATAGGTTTTCACCGACCGGGCGGCATCGGCGGCCAGTTTGTCGGAATGGTGGATCCGCTCGACGGGGATGTTGTCGACGGCGTTGCGGCGCAGCGCCGGGACCGACAGGGTCAGCCGCAGGAACAACGGCGCGAGCACCGGGATCGAGAACAAGATCATGTAGCTCAGCCGCAGCGCCTGGCTGATCGCCCGGATAAAGGTGCGCGGCTTCCAGGGCGCCCGCAGCCCGCTGAAGATGTAATCGACCAGTTGGTCCTGAGCGGGTCCGGACACCGACGTGAACGTGGCGACCCGGTCGCTGGCGCCGGGGCGCTTCAGGTAGTGCCAGATGCCCACCGAGCCCCAGTCGTGGGCGAGCACGTGCACGGGCCGGCCGGGGCTCAGCTCGCCGGTCACCGCGGCGAAGTCGTCGGCGAAGCGGTCCATGCTGTAGGCGGACACCGGCTTGGGCGCCGAGGACATCCCGACGCCGCGGTTGTCGTAGCGGATGATGCGGAACCGCTCGGCCAGCAGCGGGACGACCCCGTCCCACAGCACGTGCGAGTCGGGGAAGCCGTGCACCAGCACGACGGTGGGGCCCTCGGGGTTGCCCTCTTCGTAGACCGCGATGCGGGCGCCGTCGGCGCTGTCGACGAAGTGTTGGGGTAGTTGTGGTGTTGGCGGCATCTCCGACCTCCCCGCTCTGGCTGGACTGGCCACACCGTAGCAAGCGTGATCGGTGTCACCCGCCCGGCGCGGGGTATCTGCCCTGGATGTGTGCCGACAACGGCGCAGTGACAGGATAGTTTTGGATTGCGACTTCGCCTTCCACACGCGAGCTGATCGACCCGCCCCGACCCACGAGCGATCGAGGAGTCAGAAACGATGGCCTTCTCCGTCCAGATGCCGGCACTCGGTGAGAGCGTCACCGAGGGGACGGTCACCCGCTGGCTCAAGCAGGAGGGCGACACGGTCGAGCTCGACGAACCGCTCGTCGAGGTGTCGACGGACAAGGTCGACACCGAGATCCCCTCGCCGGCCGCGG
>NZ_LZKV01000229.1:0-3734 GCF_001672995.1 Mycobacterium sp. 1482292.6
GCACCAGCCGCGACGGGTCGTGGTCGCGCACGGCGGCGTCCGGGGCGAAGCCGTTGATCATGTCGCCGCGGTAGGACTTCAACCCCAACGCGTCGATGTCGGCCGAGCGCGGCTTGGCGTACTGGCCGGCGATGCGGGCCACCTTGACCACCGGCATGCTCGAGCCGTATGTCAGCACCACCGCCATCTGCAGCAGCGTGCGGACGTTGCCGCGGATGTGGGGTTCGGTGTTCTCGGTGAACGTCTCCGCGCAGTCCCCACCCTGCAGCAGGAACGCCTCGCCCCGGGCCACCTGGGCCAGCTGCTCCTGCAACCGGACGATCTCCGACGGCACCGTCACCGGCGGGACGCTTTCGAGGACCGTGCGCATCGCCGTCGCCTGGTCGGCGGGCCAGCTGGGCTGCTGGGCGGCCGGTTTGGCCAGTGCGGCGTCCAGCCGCGCCCGCAGATCGGTCGGCAGCGGCGGCAGCGGCGGCAGCTGATCGATCGGTATGTCGACGGTCCAGTTCATCGGTCCATCGTAACCGCGGCGCGGGGGTCCCTGGTCAGGGCTGATCTGCGGGAACGCGGCCCGGCCGGGTGCGTCCCGCCGGCGTCTCAGTCCCCACCGGTGATGAGCCGGTATCTGCGGAGCTGATCGCGCGCGTCGACCAGCGCGTCGTGCGCGTCGGACGATCGGGGCGGCATCCGTGGGCTGCCCCGGTCCTCCCACAGTTGCCGCAGCTCACGGGTGAAGCGCGGGATCGCTCGCGGCAGCTCCGGCATGGTGCCCCACAGCTGACACAAGGCCACGTGGTCGTAGGCCGCCACCCACGCCCACAGCTCGATCGGCTCGGCGGCCGCCCGCCCGGAATTCAGGCCGAAGAAGTCCTCCAGGTCCTCCCGGATCTGGCGGCGCGAGCGCCACAGCTGCGACGCCGGGGGCGGCAGCTTGGGCAGCACGTTGGCGCGCACCCAGGGCCCGGCGCGCTCGGGGTCGAATTCGGTGGACACCGCGTAGTACTCGCGGCCGTCTTCGGCGGCCACCCCGATCGAGATCAGCTCGATGGTGCGGCCGTCCTCGATGAATTCGGTGTCGTAGAAGTACCGCACCGGAGAAAGCCTAGACCGGCGACGATGAGTGCCGGCACGGCACGAAAGAGGAGCCGGTCCATCGGCCTAGACCGGCGACGATGAGTACCGGCACGGCACGAAAGAGGAGCCGGTCCATCGGCCTAGACCGGCGACGATGAGTACCGGCACGGCACGAAAGAGGAGCCGGTCCATCGGCCTAGACCGGCGACGATGAGTACCGGCACGGCACGAAAGAGGAGCCGGTCCATCGGCCTAGACCGGCGACGATGAGTACCGGCACGGCACGAAAGAGGAGCCGGTCCATCGGCCTAGACCGGCGACGATGAGTACCGGCACGGCACGAAAGAGGAGCCGGTCCATCGGCCTAGACCGGCGACGATGAGTACCGGCACGGCACGAAAGAGGAGCCGGTCCATCGGCCTAGACCGGCGACGATGAGTGCCGGCACGGCACGAAAGAGGAGCCGGTCCATCGGCCGGGGAGCCGGCTAGCGGCCGATCAGGATGGGCCCGGTGGGCGCCGGCGCGGGGTGGATCTCATGGTCGAGCGTGGCGTCGACGGTGCGATCGTCAGGCAGCCGCGGTGTGCCGGCGATGGCGCACTGCAGGTACAGCTTGGCCCGCACCACCGGGCGGCGCAGTCTCCGCTCGCGTTGCAGCGCGCGGCGCATCTTGTCCGGTTGCGTCGAATACCGCCACCGCGCCCACGGGGCGTGCGGGCGCGACAGCCGGATGGCGCCGATCACCAGCAGGATGACCAGGAACATGCCCAGCAGGCCGGTCCACACCTTGCCCTTGAGCACCACCACGACGGCCAGGGGCAACGTCAGCGCCATGGCGCTGGCCACCACGGCCCGCAGCAGCGCCGAGTCGGCGTTGTGCCAGATCGGCAGGAAAAACATCAGCGGGTGCAGACCCATGATCAACAGCCCGGCCACCGCCACCGCGGCGAACACCGCGTCCACCGAGGTGCGGCCGTCTTCGGACCAGTACACGTCGGACAGGTGCAGGATCAGTGCGTACTCGTCCAGAACCAGGGCGGCGCCGATCCCGAAAAAGGTTGCCGCGATGGTGAATTCGGGTTCATGCCCGTCGATGGCCAGCGTGACCAGCGTCAGGCCGGAGAGCAGGGTCAGCACCACCCCGAAGGTCACGTGGTGAATGTGCACTCCCCCGACGTGGACGTTGCGCGGGTGCCACCACCGGGTGGGCCTGCCGTTGTCCGCGCGGTGCCGGATCAACCGCACGAACGTCCGCGTGACGAAAAACGTCAGGATGAAGGCGACCAGGCAGCACAGCAGCGGCAGGTGCCCGCGGTCGTACACGTCGTGGGCAAACCATCGGGTCACCTCGGACACGAACGAATGGAGCACTCTTGAAAGCTACGCCTGTCTGCGCCGGGCAGGTGGGACCCGCGCTGCACCAGGCGGGTCGGGGGCCGCGCACCCATTACGCTGTGGTGCGACATGAGTACACGGCAGGCGCCCGGCGTGGGCTTGGCAGGCAAGCGGGGCCCCGGGTGGGTGCTGGGGTGGGGGCTGGCGTGGCTGACCGCCGCCGCGGGGCTCAGTTATGCGGCGTGGCAGCTGTTCGGGCACACGCCCTATCGCATCGACATCGACGTCTATCAGATGGGCGCGCGGGCGTGGATGGACGGCCACCCGCTGTACCGCGGGGACGTGCTGTTCCACACGCCGATCGTGGATCTGCCGTTCACCTATCCGCCGCTGGCGGCCATCGTGTTCTGCCCGTTCGCCTGGATGCACATGCCCACCGCCAGCGTCGCGATCACCGCCCTGACACTGTTGCTGCTGGTGGTGTCCACGGTGATCGTGCTGACCCGCCTCGACGTCTGGAGCACCTCGGCGACGCTGCCCGGTCCGGCCTGGCTGCGCCGGTGGTGGCTGGCGATCGTCGCCGCGGCGGCGGCGACGGTCTGGCTGGAACCGATCAGCTCGAACTTCGCCTTCGGCCAGATCAACGTGGTGCTGATGACGCTGGTGGTCGCCGACTGCGTGCCGCGGCGTACGCCGTGGCCGCGCGGGCTGCTGCTGGGCCTGGGTATGGCGCTGAAGCTGACCCCGGCGGTGTTCCTGCTCTATTTCCTGCTGCGCCGCGACACCCGGGCCGCGCTGACCGCGCTGGCGTCTTTCGTGGGGGCGACGCTGCTGGGTTTCGTACTGGCCTGGAACGACTCGTGGGAGTACTGGACGCACACCGTGCACCACACCGACCGGATCGGTTCCGCGTCGTTGAACACCGACCAGAACATCGCCGGCGCGCTGGCCCGGCTGGGGCTCGGGCAGCAGGAACGCTCCCTGCTCTGGGTGGCCGCGTCGCTGCTGGTGCTGGCGCTGACGGTCTGGGCGATGCGACGGGTGTTGCGCGCCGAGGAGCCCACGCTCGCGCTGGTCTGCGTCGCGCTGTTCGGGCTGGTGGTCTCGCCGGTGTCCTGGTCGCACCACTGGGTCTGGGTGCTGCCGGCGGTGCTGGTGACGGCGATCGTGGGCTGGCGGCGCCGCAACGCGGCGCTGATCGTGGTCAGCGCCGCGGGGGTGGCGCTGATGCGGTGGTCGCCGATCGACCTGCTGCCCAAGCACCACGAGGCCAGCGCGGTCTGGTGGCGTCAGCTCGCCGGGATGTCCTATGTGTGGTGGGCGC
>NZ_LZKV01000230.1:0-12825 GCF_001672995.1 Mycobacterium sp. 1482292.6
TCGCCGTGATCCGCATCACCTGGTCGTCAAGCAGCCCGCGGCAGTCGCATACCGCTATCCAACTCGGGGCGCCGGGCCAGGACAACCCACCCGTCGACGGAGTGGGTTTACTGTCGTCTGATGGGAGAGGCAGCGGGTAACGAGGCCGCCCGGCGCGCCGAGGAGCTGCTGCGCAGGGGGGAGGAGTTGTCCGCGGGCAAGGCCATCACCGAGGACGACGTGCGGCGAGCCGCCGAGCACGCGCAGCGCTCCCACGAGCGCGACCAGACGGCACACCGGCGCGGTGTGCAGCGTCACTACCAGGCCGGTGTCGCGCACGAGCGCGCCGCCGAAGTCGAAGAGCGCGCGGTCGCCGAGCGGCTCGGCGATGTCGAGGCGCACCGGCGTGCGGCGGAAAAAGAACACGAGGCCGCGCGCCGCAACTTCATCGCGGCGCAGGAAGCCGGCGAGCAGGACGCCGATTAACCCGGCCACCGGGGACCGCGCCGTCCTCCCATAGCACGTTCTGCTACACCCTGTAGTGGATTGTCGCGCGCGGGCTGGGACACTGGTCGTCATGGGAAGCAGTGACCAGGCGACCGCGCACGCCACCGGGGCCCGCCGGGCTACGGCGGCGTCGGAACGGTTGTTCGAGGATGCCTGCGCCGTCATTCCCGGTGGGGTGAACTCGCCGGTCCGCGCGTTCACCGCCGTAGGCGGGACGCCGCCGTTCATCACCGAGGCGCGCGGCTGCCTGCTGACCGACGCCGACGGCAACCGTTACGTGGACCTGGTCTGCTCGTGGGGGCCGATGATCCTGGGACACGCCCACCCGGCCGTCGTCGAGGCCGTGGCCAAGGCGGCCGCGTCGGGCCTGTCGTTCGGGGCGCCCACCCCGGCCGAGAGTGAGCTGGCCGCCGAGATGATCGCGCGGGTGGCACCGGTCGAACGGATCCGGCTGGTCAACTCCGGCACCGAGGCCACCATGAGCGCGGTGCGGTTGGCCCGCGGCTTCACCGGCCGGGCCAAGGTGGTCAAGTTCTCCGGCTGCTACCACGGCCACGTCGACGCGTTGCTGGCCGACGCGGGCTCCGGGGTGGCGACGCTGGGCCTGCCGTCCTCGCCCGGAGTCACCGGTGCGACGGCGGCCGACACGATCGTGTTGCCCTACAACGACATCGACGCCGTGCGGCAGACCTTCGCCCGCTTCGGCGACCAGATCGCGGCGGTGATCACCGAGGCCAGCCCCGGCAACATGGGCGTGGTCCCGCCCGCGCCCGGCTACAACGCGGCGCTGCGCGCGATCACCGCCGAGCACGGCGCGCTGCTGATCGTCGATGAGGTGATGACCGGCTTCCGGGTCAGCCGAAGTGGTTGGTATGGAATCGATCCCGTCGACGCCGACCTGTTCACCTTCGGCAAGGTGATGAGCGGCGGGCTGCCGGCCGCCGCGTTCGGCGGGCGCGCCGAGGTGATGGAGCGCCTCGCCCCGCTGGGCCCGGTCTATCAGGCCGGCACGCTCTCGGGTAACCCGGTGGCGATGGCCGCCGGGCTGGCCACCCTGCGCAACGCCGACGCCGCCGCCTACGCGACGCTGGATGCCAACGCCGACCGCCTGGCCGGGCTGTTCTCCGATGCGCTCACGAATGCTGGTGTGGCACACCAGATTCCGCGTGCCGGCAACATGCTCAGCGTGTTCTTCTCCGAGACGCCGGTGACGGACTTCGCGTCCGCGCGGGCCACCCAGACGTGGCGCTATCCGCCGTTCTTCCACGCGCTGCTCGACGCGGGCGTATACCCGCCGTGCAGCGCCTTCGAGGCCTGGTTCGTCTCGACCGCGCTGGACGACGCCGCGTTCGACCGCATCGCGCACGCCCTGCCCGCCGCGGCCAGGGCCGCCGCGCAAGCCGAGGAGGGCAAGTCCTGATGGCCGAGCAGACCCGGGTGCACGTCGTGCGGCACGGTGAGGTGTACAACCCGAGCGGCATCCTCTATGGCCGCCTACCCGGATTCCGCCTCTCCGACAACGGCCGCGCGCAGGCGGCCGCGGTGGCCGATGCGCTGGCGCACCGCGACGTCGTCGCGGTGATCGCCTCGCCGCTGCAACGGGCCCAGGAGACCGCCGCGCCCATCGCCGCCAAGCACGGGCTGGCCGTGGACACCGACCCGGATTTGATCGAATCGGCGAACTTCTTTGAAGGCCGCCGCGTCAGCCCCGGCGACGGCGCCTGGCGCGACCCGCGGGTGTGGTGGCAGCTGCGCAACCCGTTCCGCCCGTCCTGGGGTGAGCCGTACGCCGAGATCGCGGCCCGGATGGAGACGGCGGTGGACAAGGCCCGCGCCCGCGGGGCCGGCCACGAGGTGGTGTGCGTCAGTCACCAACTCCCGGTGTGGACGCTGCGCCTGCACGTGACCGGCCAGCGGCTGTGGCACGACCCGCGGCGGCGGCAGTGCGGGCTCGCGTCGGTGACCACCCTGGTCTACGACGGCGACCGGCTGGTCGACCTCGAGTACAGCGAACCGGCGGCGTCTTGATCAGCTGGATACGACGGGCGATGGCCGGGGCCGTGCTGGTGGCGCTGGTCCCCGGCCTGCTCGGCGGCTGCTCCTCGGGGCACGACGCCGTCGCGCAGGGCGGCACCTTCGAATTCGTCTCGCCCGGCGGCAAGACCGACATCTACTACGACCCGCCGTCGCGCCGCGGGCGCCCCGGACCGCTGTCCGGGCCCGATCTGGCCGATCCCGCGCACACGCTGTCGCTGGACGACCCGATCTTCGCGGGCCGGGTCGTGGTGATCAACATCTGGGGGCAGTGGTGCGGGCCGTGCCGCGCCGAGGTCACCCAGCTGCAGCAGGTGTATGACGCCACCCGCGGCGCCGGGGTGTCTTTTCTCGGCATCGACGTCCGGGACAACAACCGGCAGGCCGCGCTGGACTTCGTCAACGACCGGCAGGTGACGTTCCCGTCCATCTATGACCCGGCGATGCGCACCCTGATCGCGTTCGGCGGCAGATACCCCACCACCGTGATCCCGTCCACGCTGGTGCTGGACCGCCAGCACCGCGTCGCGGCGGTCTTCCTGCGCGAACTGCTGGCGACCGACCTGCGGCCGGTGGTGCAGCGGCTGGCCGGCGAGGATGCGCCCACCCCGGCCAAGGCGGGGCCGGCGCAGCGATGACCGGACTCACCCAGATCGCCGCCGCCGGACCGCTTCTGGTGGCCCTCGGTGTGTGCCTGCTGGCCGGGCTGGTGTCCTTCGCCTCGCCGTGCGTGGTGCCGCTGGTGCCGGGCTATCTGTCCTACCTGGCCGCGGTCGTCGGCGTCGACGAACAGCCGCCCGCAGGAGCCGTCAAAGCGCCGCCGGGCGCCCGCTGGCGGGTCGCGGGGTCCGCGGCGTTGTTCGTCGCCGGGTTCACCACGGTGTTCGTGCTCGGCACCGTCGCCGTCCTCGGCATGACGACCACGCTGATCACCAACCAACTGGTGCTGCAGCGGGCCGGGGGAGTGCTGACCATCGTCATGGGCTTGGTGTTCGTGGGCCTCATCCCGGCCTTGCAACGCCAGGCCCGGTTCAGCCCGCGGCAGCTGACGACGGTTGCCGGCGCGCCGCTGCTGGGCGCGGTGTTCGCGTTGGGCTGGACGCCCTGCCTCGGCCCGACGCTGGCCGGCGTGATCACCGTGGCCTCGGCCACCGACGGCGCCAGCGTGGCGCGCGGAATCGTGTTGGTGATCGCCTACTGCCTGGGGCTGGGCATCCCGTTCGTGCTGCTGGCATTCGGCTCGGCGGGCGCGGTCGGCGGGCTGAGCTGGCTGCGCCGGCACACCCGGGCCATCCAGATCTTGGGCGGTGTCCTGCTGATCGCCGTCGGCGCGCTGCTGGTGACCGGGGTGTGGAACGACTTCGTCTCCTGGCTGCGCGACGCGTTCGTCTCCGACGTCAGGTTGCCGATTTGAGACGCCTCCTGGCCTGGGGCCGTAACACCTGGCGCGCGCTGACCTCGATGGGCACCGCGCTGGTGCTGTTGTTCCTGCTCGCCCTCGGCGCGATCCCGGGGGCACTTCTGCCCCAGCGCAACCTCAACGCCGGCAAGGTCGACGACTACCTCAAGGCGCACCCGGTGATCGGCCCGTGGCTGGATCGGTTGCAGGCCTTCAACGTCTTCTCCAGCTTCTGGTTCACCGCCATCTACGTGCTGCTGTTCGTGTCCCTGGTCGGCTGCCTCACCCCGCGGATGATCGAGCACGTCCGCAGCCTGCGGTCCACCCCGGTGGCCGCCCCGCGCAACCTGTCCCGGCTGCCCAAGTACTCGCACCGGCAGATCCAGGCCGGCGCCGACGAGCTGAACGCCCTGGCCAACACCCTGGCCGGGCGGCTGCGCGGCTGGCGCACCGCCATCCGGCACCGCGAGGCCGGCGACGCGGCCGCCCCGGACGCCGTCTTAGAAACAGTGGAAGTGTCCGCCGAAAGGGGCTACCTGCGCGAGTTCGGCAACATCGTCTTCCACTTCTCGTTGCTGGGGCTGCTGGTCGCGGTGGCCGTCGGCAAGCTGTTCGGCTACGAGGGCAACGTCATCGTCATCGCCGACGGCGGACCCGGCTTCTGCTCGGCCTCGCCGGCCGCGTTCGACTCGTTCCGGGCCGGCAACACCGTCGACGGCACCTCGCTGCACCCGCTGTGCATCCGGGTCGACGACTTCACGGCGCACTACCTGCCCTCGGGGCAGGCCACCTCGTTCGCCGCGCACATCGACTACCAGTCCGGCGACGACCTGAGCACCAACCGCTGGCGCCCTTACCAGCTGGAGGTCAACCACCCGCTGCGGCTCGGCGGAGACCGGGTGTACCTGCAGGGGCACGGCTACGCGCCCACCTTCAGCGTCACCTTCCCGGACGGGCAGATCCGCTCGGCGACCGTGCAGTGGCGGCCTGACAACCCGCAGACCCTGCTCTCGTCGGGCGTGGTGCGCATCGACCCGCCCGCCGGCAGCTATCCCAACGCCGCCGAACGCCGCAACCACGAGATCGCCATCCAGGGTCTGCTGGCGCCGACCGAGCAGCTGGACGGCACGCTGCTGTCGTCGCGCTTCCCGGCCCTGGACGCCCCGGCGGTGGCCGTCGACATCTACCGCGGCGATACCGGGCTGGACACCGGGCGGCCCCAGTCGCTGTTCACCCTGGACCCCCGCCTGATCGAGCAGCACCGGTTGACCAAGGAGAAGCGGGTCAATCTGCGTGCGGGACAGTCGGTGCGGATCGATCAGGGGCCGGCGGCGGGCACGGTGATCCGCTTCGACGGCGCCGTGCCGTTCGTCAATCTGCAGGTCTCGCACGACCCGGGCCAGACCTGGGTGCTCGTCTTCGCCATCACGATGATGGGCGGGCTGGTGGTGTCGCTGCTGGTGCGCCGCCGCCGGGTGTGGGTCCGTCTGACGCCCGACGCCGGCGGGTCGCCCGGTACGGTGAACGTCGAACTGGGTGGCCTGGCGCGCACCGACAACTCCGGTTGGGGCGACGAGTTCGAGCGACTGTCCGATCGGCTATTCCCCGCAAGCGGGTGGTACCCCCGCACCGGGCCGGAAGCCCCCGACGCCGCAAGCGCCGCGACGCCCACCGCGTCCGGCGGCGACGCGACACCCGCAGCGTCCAAAAGGAGTTCTGAGGTGGACGTCAAATGAATACGGTGCACGTCAACATCGAGCTGGCGCGCTACTCCGACTGGGCGTTCACGTCCGCGGTGGTGGCTTTGGTGATCGCCCTGCTGTTGCTGGCCTTCGAGCTGGCCTATGTCGGGGCCCGAGCCGGCGGGCGCCGCGCCGATCAGCGCGCCCGGGTGCCGGCCGGCGCCGTCAGCGCCGACTCCGCCGCCCCCGGGGTGGTCGAAGAGGCGATCCAGCGCCCGATCGACGAGCGCGTCGGTCGGGCCGGGCTGGCCGTGGTCTACCTGGGCATCGGGCTGCTGCTGGCCTGCCTGGTGCTGCGTGGCCTGGCCACCCTGCGGGTGCCGTGGGGCAACATGTACGAGTTCATCAACCTGACCTGCCTGTGCGGGTTGATCGCCGGGGCGGTCGTGCTGCGCCGCCCGCAATACCGCCCGCTGTGGGTCTTCCTGCTGCTGCCGGTGCTGATCCTGCTGACGGTGTCGGGTCGCTGGCTCTACACCAACGCCGCGCCGGTGATGCCCGCGCTGCAGTCCTACTGGCTGCCCATCCACGTGTCGGTGGTCAGCCTGGGGTCGGGGGTATTCCTGGTCGCCGGCATCGCCAGCATCCTGTTCCTGCTGCGCACGTCGCCGGTGGCGGACCCCGAACGCGCCACGCACAGCGCGCTGAGCCGGCTGGTGCAGCGGTTCCCGGACGCCCAGACGCTGGACCGCATCGCCTATCGGACGACGATTTTCGCTTTTCCGGTGTTCGGCTTCGGCGTCATCTTCGGGGCCATCTGGGCCGAAGAAGCCTGGGGCCGATATTGGGGCTGGGATCCCAAGGAGACGGTGTCCTTCGTCGCCTGGGTGATTTACGCCGCCTACCTGCACGCCAGGTCGACCGCGGGATGGCGGGACAGGAAAGCCGCCTGGATCAATGTGGCGGGGTTCGTGGCCATGGTCTTCAATCTGTTCTTCGTTAACCTGGTCACTGTCGGCCTGCATTCTTATGCGGGTGTCGGGTGACGGTGTAGAACCGGCCCGAATAGGAAAAAACGGGAAAAACGCACAACAAGGGGGAGTGCAGTGACCGAGCATCCAACGACGGGCGTGGGGTCGCCCGAACAACCGACCACGCAGCTACCCCCACAGGCACCGTCGACGGCAGGCCAGCAGGAGACCGCCCAACCGCAGGCCGAGTCCGGCGGTGACGCCCCCACCCGCGCCTTCGCCGGATTCCGCACCGAACGCCGCGTCCCCGGCCCCGAACGTCAGCCCGCCGCGCCGCCCACGGCGCCCCGGCCGGGCGGGATGCCGCCCTGGGACTCCACGCCGGTGACCGGCATCCCGCGCGTCGACCCCACGGCGTACGGCGCCTACTACACCGGCCCGGACGCGCCGCCCACCCAGATTCAGGGGGCGCCGCAGCGCCCGGAGCACCTGCCGCACACGCCGTACCCGGAACTGTCCACCGGCATGCTGCTGCGCCCGGTCGCCCCGCCGCCGTCCGACGGGTGGCGGCTGCTGCTGTTCAAGCTGTCCGGGGGGCTAATCAACCTGGGTGAGAGCCCCCGGGCCACCCGGTACAACAACCTGGTCGCGCAGGTGAACCGGCCCCTGCGGGGCTCCTACCGGGTGGCCTTCCTGTCGCTGAAGGGCGGCGTCGGCAAGACCACGATCGCCGCGACGCTGGGCGCCACCTTCGCCTCCATCCGGGGCGACCGGGTGGTGGCGGTGGACGCCAACCCCGACCGCGGGACGCTGAGCCAGAAGATCCCGCTGGAGACGGCCGCGACAGTGCGCCAGCTGCTGCACGACGCCGGAACCATCGAGCGCTACAGCGACGTGCGCCGCTACACCTCCAAGGGGCCGAGCGGCCTGGAGGTGCTGGCGTCCGAGACCGACCCCGCCGTCTCGGAGGCGTTCAGCGCGCAGGACTACGAGCGGATCCTGGACATCCTGGAACGGTTCTACGGCCTGGTGCTGACCGACTGCGGACCCGGGCTGCTGCACTCGGTGATGAGCTCGGTGCTGCAGAAGGCGGACGCGCTCATCGTGGTCAGCTCGGCGTCCATCGACGGCGCCCGCAGCGCGTCGGCGACGCTGGACTGGCTGGACGCCCACGGCCACGAGAACCTGGTCCGCAATTCCATCGCCGTCATCAACGGGGTGAAGCCGCGCCCGGGCAAGGTCGACATGAACAAGGTGATCGACCACTTCTCCCGGCGCTGCCGCGCGGTTCAGCTGGTGCCGTTCGACCCGCACCTCGAAGAGGGGGCCGAGATCGAACTGGACCGGCTCCGGCGCGGGACGCGCGAGGCGCTCACCGAGTTGGCGGCCATCGTCGCCGACGGGTTCCCCGGCGACCAGCACAACCCGGGAGTGCTGGGTTAACCGGGTTCAGCGCGGATTGTCGCCGTGACCCAACCGCCGCAGGAAATCCGGATCGTCGTCGGGCCCGATGACGCGCGTCTTCGGCCGGTGGGCCTGCGATCGCGCCGCACGCCAGCCGACGTAGATCAGCGTCCCCAAAATCACGACGAGCAGCAGGTAGAGCACTCAACACCTCCTTCGGGCGAATATACCCGCGCCGTAGGCTCGGCTTGTGTCACAAGAAGCTAGCGACGACAGCACCGGGACCGCGCCGGACCCCGCCGCGAACGAGGGCGCGGCGCCGCCCGCCGGAAACGGCGTTGCCGGACCCGTGTTGGCGTACATGGCGGCGCGGGTGCTGCTGGCGGCCGCGCTCGCCGGCGTCATCTATGGGGTGGCCCGCGTGGCGGGCATCAGCCAGTTCCCGATCGTGGTGGCCGTGCTGTTCGCCCTGATCATCGCGATGCCGTTGGGCATCTGGGTGTTCGCCCCGCTGCGCCGGCGCGCCACCGCCGCGCTCGCGATCGCCGGGGAACGACGCCGCCGCGAGCGAGACCTGCTGCAGGCCCGGCTGCACGGGGACGCCCCGCTCGGGGGCGCCGGCGACGGGGCCGGCGACCAAGAATCAGGGCGCGGCTAGCCGTTCGGCAGCCGCACCACCTGCGCGGCGTAGCTCAGGCCGGCGCCGTAGCCGAGCAGCAGGGCCAGATCGCCGGCCTTGGCCGCCCCGGTGCTCAGCAGTTCGGCCATCGCCAGCGGAATGGACGCCGCCGAGGTGTTTCCGGTGTGCTCGATGTCGTTGGCCACCACCGCATCCGGGCGCAGCTCCAGGCTCTTGGCCAGCACCTCGTTGATCCGGCTGTTGGCCTGATGCGGCAGGAAGACGTCGATCTCGTCGGGCCGCACCCCCGCCGCGTCCATGGCCTGGCGACCGACCTTGCCCATCTCGAACGCCGCCCACCGGAACACCGCGCTGCCTTCCAGCCGCAGGTACGGGCGCTCGCCGGTGCGGTTGTCCAGGAAGTCGATCCATTCGATGTCCTGGCGGATGGCGGTGGCCTGCGCACCGTCGCTGCCCCAGATGGTGGGCCCGATGCCCTGGTCGGGCGTCTCGCCCACCACCACTCCGGCCGCGCCGTCGGCGAAGATGAAGCAGTTGCTGCGGTCCGTCATGTCCACCGTCGGGGACAGCTTCTCCGAGCCGAGCACCAGCACCTTGGCGGCCGTCCCGCCGCGCACCATGTCGGCGGCCACCCCGAGCGCGTAGCCGAAGCCCGCGCACCCCGCCGAGACGTCGAACGCCGGCACGCCGCCCGCACCCAGCGCGGTCGCGACCGCCGGCGCGCACGCGGGGGTCTGGGTGAAATGGGTGCTGGTGGCGACGATGACGCAATCGATGTCGACCGGCTCGAGGGACGCCTTGGCGATGGCTTCCTGTCCGGCGGCGGTCGCCATGGACGTGACGGACTCGTCGCGCCGGGCGAAGCGGCGGGTCTTGATTCCGGTTCGGGTGAAGATCCACTCGTCGGAGGAGTCGATGTTCTCGCACAGCTCGTCGTTGGTGACCACCCGCTCGGGGCGGTATGACCCCACACTGAGCAAGCCGATGTTCGTGGGCCCGCTGGTCGCGGCAATCCTGTTCATTGCGGTCCTCCGCTGTCGCCGAGCAGACGCAAAGGTACCCCAGAAGCGCCGCGCTCGGAGGTCTTTGCATGCACTGTGGGTCGCCCTTACGTAGTCGTTAGGTAGTCACCGTCAGCGCCGTCGCGACCGCGACCGCCCACACCACCATCGCCAGCCCGGTGTCGCGCAGCACCGGGATCAGCTCGGGGCCGCCGCGGCCCGAGCGCACCGGGGCCGCCGCGCGCAGCGCCAGCGGGGTGGCCACCAATCCGACGGCGCACCACGGTGTCGCCAGCATGAGCACCAGGGTCAACACCCCCGCGGTCCCCAGCAGCGCCTGGTACAGGATCCGGGTGCGCGCATCGCCCAGCCGCACCGCCAAGGTGACCTTGCCCGCGCGGGCATCGGTCGGGATGTCCCGCAGGTTGTTGGCCACCAGCACCGACGAGGACAACGCCCCGACCGACACCGCCAGCACCAGGCCCACCCAGTCCACCCGCAGCGCCTGGGTGAACTGGGTGCCCAGCACGGCGACGAGCCCGAAGAACAGGAACACGGCGACCTCGCCGAGACCGGCGTAGCCGTAGGGTTTCGACCCGCCGGTGTACAACCACGCCCCGGCGATGCAGGCCGCGCCGACCGCGATCAGCCACGGCGCGCTGTACAGCGCGAGCGCGAGCCCGGCCAGCGCGCCGACGGTCAGGCTGGCGACCGCGGCGGACAGCACCGCGCGCGGCGCCGCCAGCCGCGAGCCGACCAGGCGCACCGGGCCGGCCCGGTCGTCGTCGGTGCCGCGGATGCCGTCCGAGTAGTCGTTGGCGTAGTTGACGCCGATGGTCAGCGCGAGCGCGACGGCCAGCGCCAGCAGCGCCTTCCACCACACCGCCGATCCCAGCCATCCCGCCGCCCCGGTGCCCGCGACCACCGGTGCCACCGCGTTGGGCAGCGTCCGCGGCCGCGCGCCCGAAATCCACTGCCCAAAATTGGCCACACGAACATCCTGCCAGGACGCGGGCCCGCGGTCGGCGGGCCGCACCGGCGATCGCCCGAGGCGTCATGCACCACAATGGTCGGATGCTCGGAGTCATCGGTGGCAGCGGCTTCTACACCTTCTTCGGATCCGACGCCCGCGACGTCACCGTCGACACTCCCTACGGTTCGCCGAGCGCGCCGGTCACCGTCGGCGCCGTGGGTGACCACGAGGTGGCCTTCTTGCCCCGCCACGGCGCCAAGCACGAGTTCTCCGCGCACACCGTGCCGTATCGCGCCAACATGTGGGCGCTGCGCAAGCTCGGCGTGCGGCGGGTGCTCGCGCCGTGCGCGGTCGGCAGCCTCAAACCCGAACTCGGCCCCGGCACCGTCGTGGTGCCCGACCAACTCGTCGACCGCACCCGGGGCCGCGCCGACACCTATTTCGACTCCGGCGGCATCCACGTCGACTTCGCCGACCCGTACTGCCCGGCGCTGCGCGACGCGGTGACCGGCCTGCCCGACGTGCCGCGCGTCGTTGATGGCGGCACCATGGTGGTGATCCAGGGTCCGCGCTTTTCCACCCGCGCCGAAAGCCGCTGGTTCGCCTCGGCCGGTTTCTCGCTGGTCAACATGACCGGCTACCCGGAGGCGGTGCTGGCCCGTGAGCTCGAAATGTGCTATGCGGCAATCGCTTTGGTGACCGACCTGGATGCCGGCGTGAGCGCCGGCGAGGGTGTGAAGGCGGTCGACGTGTTCGCCCAGTTCGAGAAGAACGTCGAACTGTTCAAGACGCTGGTGCGCCGGGCCATCGCCCGCATCGCCGCCGACCGCAGCTGCACGCACTGCCTGCCGCACGCCGGCGTCACCCTGCCCATCGAGCTGCCGTGAGGGTGCTGCTGACCGGGGCGGCCGGCTTCATCGGTGCGCGGGTCGACGCCGCCCTGCGGGCGGCGGGACACGATGTCGTCGCCCTGGACGCGTTGCTGCCCGCCGCGCACGGCCCGAATGCGGTGCTGCCGCCCGGATGTCAGCGCGTCGACATGCGCGACGCCGACGCGCTGGCCCCCCTGCTGGCGGGCGTGGACGTGGTGTGTCACCAGGCGGCGATGGTGGGCGCGGGCGTGGACGCCGCCGACGCCCCCGCCTACGGCGGGCACAACGACCTGGCCACCTCGGTGCTGTTGGCGCAGATGTTCGCCGCCGGGGTCCGCCGCCTGGTGCTGGCCTCGTCGATGGTGGTGTACGGGCAGGGCAGCTATGACTGCGAGCGGCACGGGCCCGTGGATCCGCTGCCGCGGCGACGGGCCGACCTGGACGCCGGGGCATTCGAGCACCGCTGCCCGCTCGGCGGCGAGGAACTGCGCTGGCGCCTGGTCGACGAGGATGCCTGCCTGCGGCCGCGCAGCCTGTACGCCGCCAGCAAGACCGCCCAGGAGCATTACGCCCTGGCCTGGGCCGAGGCCACGGGCGGCTCGGTGGTGGCGCTGCGCTACCACAACGTCTACGGCCCCGGCATGCCGCGCGACACCCCCTACTCCGGGGTGGCGGCGATCTTCCGCTCGGCGCTGGAAAAGGGTGATCCGCCAAGGGTTTTCGAGGACGGCGGGCAGATGCGCGACTTCGTCCACGTCGACGACGTGGCCGCCGCCAACGTGGCGGCCACCCAGCCACGCGACGGTTTCACCGCGGTCAATGTGTGCTCGGGACAACCCATTTCGATTCTTCAGGTGGCCGGCGCGCTGTGCGACGCGCGCGGCGGCTCGCTGTCCCCGGTAATCACCGGGCAGTATCGCAGCGGCGACGTGCGCCACATCGTCGCCGACCCGTCCCGGGCCGCCGAGGTGCTGGGTTTCCGCGCGGCCGTCGCGCCGGGGGACGGGCTGCGCGAATTCGCCTTCGCCCCGCTTCGGTGAGCGCTAACCCTGCGGCGGGCGGTAGATCTGCGGCTTCTGCGCGGCGATCTGCCGCGTTCCGGTGTCGTCGCCGCGGAAGATGCGGGGCCCGCCCGCCAGCGGGGGTATCTCGGTGGTCGGCGGTTCGTGGTCCGCGCCGGGTCCGCCGCTGGGGATCTGGGTGGTCGCCGCGGCCGACGGGCCGGCGCCCTGCGCGACGGGGACCCGGGTGGTCGGCGCCGCCGCGTTCGCCGCGGCGGCGCGCCTGCGGGCGGCGCGGCGGGCCAGCCGCCGGCCGCTCAGCTGGCCGGTGACGATGGCCGCCGCCAGGATGCCCAGCGCCA
>NZ_LZKV01000231.1:0-7642 GCF_001672995.1 Mycobacterium sp. 1482292.6
GGCACCATATAGGCCGGCAACAGCTCACCCAGCCGAGCACGAGCACTGCCGGGATCCACAGCACCCACTGATGATTCAGTGACGTATCCGATCAGCCGCTTATCACCGGGTGGATCCTCACGGGCGACGACGACCGCCTGCTCCACCCCCGCCACACCGGCTAACGCGCTACGCACCTCCCCCAGCTCAATGCGGTAGCCGCGAATCTTGACCTGCTCATCCGCGCGGCCCACATAGCGCAACTGCCCATCGGGTGTCCAGCACACCAAATCCCCGGTGCGATACATCCGCGCACCCGGCCCCCCGAACGGACACGCCACAAACCGCGACCCCGTCAACGACGCACGCCGCCAATACCCCACCCCCACACCAGCACCGGCCACATACAACTCACCAACCACCCCCACCGGCACCGGATGCAACCACTGGTCCAGCACAAACAGCGCCGCCCCGGGCACCGGTGACCCGATGGGCACCACAGCCGCACCCGGGGCCAACGGCGCACTCATCGCCACCCACATCGTGGTCTCGGTCGGACCGTACTGATTGATCAGCACCCGCCCAGCCGCCGCCCACTGACCCACCACCTCGGCCGGGCAGGCCTCACCGCCGACCAGCACGGTCACCGACTCCAAACCCCGCGGAGACAACACGCTCAAGGCGGACGGGGTTTGACTGAGCACACTGACTCGCTCGGCTATCACCAACGCGTGCAACTCATCCGGGGAACCCACCACCGCATCGGGAATCACCACCAACCGGCTGCCATTGAGCAACGCGCCCCAAATCTCCCAGCCCGAAATGTCAAAGCTGTAGGAATGCCACTGCGACCACACCTGACCCGCACCAACCGGCACTCGAGCAGCCAATGACGCCATCAGCTCAGTAACGTTGTGATGGGTCACCGCAACACCTTTGGGAACACCAGTAGTACCCGAGGTATAGATCAGATACGCGACATCACCCGGATCTGGCACGGGCAGCGCACTCACGGGCCCAGCACCGACAGCCAGCTCACCAAGGTCGATCACCACCACCTCGAACCCGTCCAGCCGCTCGCCCAGTCCCCCCGTCGTCAACACCACCACCGGCGCGGCATCAGCCAACAAGAACTCCATGCGCGCCGCCGGCACCGCCGGGTCGATCGGAACATACGCCGCCCCCGCCTTAAGCACCGCCAACATCGCGACGATCGCCTCAGCCGACCGCGAACACAACAACCCCACCAACCCGCCTGGGCCTACCCCGCGGTCAACCAGCCCATGCGCCAACCGATTCGAAACCTCATCAAGCTCCCGATAAGTCAGCTCGCGGCCCTCGAAACTCACCGCCACCGCCCCCGGCATGCGGGCCACCTGAACCGCGAACAACTCGGGAATCGACACCGCCCCGGTACCCGGCGCGCTCAACACCCGGCGATTACCCCACCCATCCAGCCAGGTGCGCTCACCCTCATCGAGCACATCGATCGAGGACAACCGGTTCCCGGCGTCGGCGACCATGGCCATCAACACCACCTGGAACCGATCGATCAAAGTCTCGATGGTCGCCGCGTCGAACACATCGATGCGGAACTCCACCGCGCCGCCGATCCCCGCGGGCTCCCCACGCTCGGTGAAACGCTCGGCCAGGGTGAACATCAGGTCCATGCGAGCGGTGCGGGTATCGACCGGCAATGGCATGGCCTGCAGTTCGCCGAATGACCCGACCGCAGGACCACCGGGAAGACCGGCGCGGTGTTGCCAGGCCAACAGCACTTGGATCAGGGGGTGATGGGTCAGTGATCGGGTGGGGTTGAGTCGGTCGACGAGCAGTTCGAAGGGCACGTCCTGGTGCTCATAGGCCTCCAGACTGCGCCGGCGCACCTGGGCCAGGAGCTCGGCGACCGTGGGATCCCCGGCCAGATCGACCCGCAGCACCAAGGTATTGACGAAAAACCCGATCAACCCCTCCAGAGCAGGGTCTTGCCGTCCGGCGATCGGGAAACCCACCGCCACATTAGAACTCGCACTCAACTTCGACAGCACCACCGCCAACGCGGCCTGCACCACCATGAACGTCGTCGCGTTGTGCTCCCGGGCCACCACCGCCACCTGCTGCTGCAACTCGGCCGGCCAATCCAGCTCCACCGTGGCACCGCGGTGATCAGCCACCACCGGGTAAGGCCGGTCGACCGGAAGCGCCAACCGCTCAGCCATCCCAGCCAAAGCATCCTGCCAGTACGCCAACTGGGCGCCCAGCCGACTGTTCTCGTCGTCGAGATCCCCTAACCGGGCGCGTTGCCACAGGGTGTAATCGGCATACTGCACCGGCAACGGCGCCCACTCGGGGGCACGCCCCTGGCACCGGCTGGCATAGGCCATCCCCAAGTCATGCACCAGCGGCCCAACCGACATCCCATCAGCAGCGATGTGATGGACCACCCCTGCCAGCACATGCTCATCCTCACCCACCCGGAAAAGCCGCGCCCGCACCGGAATCTCCCGCGCCAGATCGAACGGGTGCCGGGTAATGGCGCCGATGGTCTCGTCCAGCTGACTCGCGGGCCAGCCGCTGGCATCAACGATCTCCCAGCCGAATTCGGCTTGAGCGATCGGGACAATCAATTGTCGAGGCGCTCCTTCGGGCGCGGTGATCAGCGTGCGCAGGGTTTCGTGGCGGGCCACCACATCAGCCAGGGCCGCCCCCAACGCCTCGGCCTTCAAATCGCCTTGCAGTCGCAGCACCACCGGCATGTTGTAGACCGGCGACGGCCCCTGCAACTGGTCGATGAACCACAACCGCGACTGCGCAAACGACAACGGAACAACCGCAGGCCGCGCGGCGGCTACCAACGGCTCGCGCCCACCCTGGACTCCTTCGATACGTGGCGCCAAGCGGGCTATCGTCGGCGCCTCGAACACCGTCCGCACCGAAAGGTCGGCGCCCAAGTTCGCGTTGACCGCGGCGACCAGACGCATCACCGCCAACGAATCCCCGCCGAGGTCGAAGAAGGAGTCGTTGATCCCGACCCGCTGCACGCCCAGGACGTGGGCGTAGATGTGGGCGAGGATTTCTTCGAGGGGAGTGCGGGGAGGCTGATATTCAGCAGCGCTGTATTCGGGTGCGGGTAGCGCGCGGGTGTCGAGTTTGCCGTTGACCGTTAGCGGCATGGCGTCGAGGACCACGATCGCAGCCGGCACCATATAGGCCGGCAACAGCTCACCCAGCCGAGCACGAGCACTGCCGGGATCCACAGCACCCACTGATGATTCAGTGACGTATCCGATCAGCCGCTTATCACCGGGTGGATCCTCACGGGCGACGACGACCGCCTGCTCCACCCCCGCCACACCGGCTAACGCGCTACGCACCTCCCCCAGCTCAATGCGGTAGCCGCGAATCTTGACCTGCTCATCCGCGCGGCCCACATAGCGCAACTGCCCATCGGGTGTCCAGCACACCAAATCCCCGGTGCGATACATCCGCGCACCCGGCCCCCCGAACGGACACGCCACAAACCGCGACCCCGTCAACGACGCACGCCGCCAATACCCCACCCCCACACCAGCACCGGCCACATACAACTCACCAACCACCCCCACCGGCACCGGACGCAACCAGCCATCCAACACAAACACCGCCGCCCCGGGTATCGGCACACCAATGGGGACCAACCCCGTCCCCGGTGTGAGCGGAGCACTGATCGACGCGCATACGGTGAGCTCGGTTGGGCCGTAGGCATCGATCATCAGCCGCCCGGACGCTGCCCACCGATCCACTACTTCGGTGGTGCAGGCTTCACCGGCCACCACCACCGTCGTGGCCTCCAACCCCTCGGGCGAAAGCGCGGCCACAACGGACGGGGTGCTGGTCAACACGCTGACCTTTTCGGCGATCAGCAGCGCGCGCAAGTCCTCGGGGGAAGTGGCGAACGACTCGGGTATTACCACCAGGCGCCGGCCCTGCAGCAGTGCCCCGAAGATTTCCCAGACCGAATAGTCGAAGGCAGTGGAATGACTCTGGGTCCACACCTGCCCTGGTGGCAGGCTCTGGTCGAGGGCCCTGGCCAGCCATGTCACGTTATGGTGGGCGATGGCAACGCCTTTGGGCGTGCCGGTGGTGCCGGAGGTATAGATGAAATACGCGATGTTCTCCGGCGCCGGCGCGCCCGGCGCCGTCGTGGGTTGGGTGTCGATCGCGGGGTCATCGATCTCGATGACGGGCCCGGCGAATCCGCCGAGTCGTGGACGCAGACTCGCGCTGGTGATCACCGCCGATGGTGCGGCGTCAGTGAGGGTGAACTCGATGCGCGCCGGTGGCACTATCGGGTCGATCGGCACGTAGGCGGCCCCGGCCTTGAGCGCGGCTAAGATCGCGACGATCGCCTCACCGCAACGCGGTAAAGCCACGCCCACCCGTCCACCAGGGGCCGCGCCGTGCCCAATCAGCAGATGCGCCAACCGGTTCGATGCTTCGTCGAGCTCCCGATAGGTCCTGCTGCGGCCGTCGAAGGTCACGGCCACCGCGTGCGGTGTCCGGGCCGCCTGGGCGGCGAACGCCTCTGGAATGGACGTCGGCCTCGTCGTCGGCGCGGTCAGCACCGAGCGGTTGCCCCACTCGTCGAGCAAGTCGCGCTCGCCGGAATCGAGCACAGCCATTGATGACAGCCGTTGCTCGGGGTCGGCGGCCATGCAGACTAGCAGTCGTCGGAATCGGTCGCCCAAGACGTCGATGGCTGCGTCGTCAAACGCGTTGGTGTCGTATTCGATGCGCAGGCGAATTTCAGGGCCGGGTGTGGCCTGTACCGTCAGCGTGTAGTGGTTGTATTCGGTTGCAGCGAAGTCGGTTACAACCAAATCCTGGGTGCCGGACAGCGCGGCCATGTCGATCGGATAGTTCTCGTAGACGAACAGAGTGTCGAAGAGTTGGTCGTGGCCGGTGAGACGCTGGATCTCGCCGAGCGCCAAGTGCTGGTGCTCGAGAGTGTTGTTGTGAGCGTTCTGCAATTGATTCAGCAAGCCCGCGACGGTGGTCGTCGAGGTGACATTCGCGCGGACCGGCACCGTGTTGATCAGTAGGCCGATCATCGATTCCGCCCCGGCCAGGTCGGTTGATCTTCCCGACACGGTGGTGCCGAAGACCACGTCGTGCTGGCCGGTCATTTCGATCAGCAATCCCGCCCACGCGGCCTGCAGCACCGTGTTGACGGTGGTGTGTTGCGAACGCGCCAGGTGGTGAATGGCTACCGTGGTCGCCGCTGGCATCGCGAAAGATCTGCAGCCTCGTCGCCCGAGCCCTAGCCGGCCCGCAGAGCCGAGGACGGTGGCGGCGTCGAGACCGGCCAATACCTCGCCCCAGGACACGCGTGCGGTAGCGAGGTCGCGGCCAGCCAGCCAGGTCACGAACCTGCGGTAGGGCGTGGGCTCCGGTAACCGGTGTCCGTCGTAACTGGCGAGAATCTCTTGCGCCAGCATTGACAGTGACCAACCGTCCACCACAATGTGATGGTTGGTCAGCACCAACCGGTGCCGGTCGTGCGCAACAGCGATGAGCGCAGCCCGGAAGGGCGGGTGTTCGGCCAGATTGCACACTGCGGCCCGCTCGGCAGCGCACAACGCGTCGATCTGCTCGTCGACATCGAGTTCGAGGTATTGCCAAGGGATTACCGGGTCGGCCGGGATGATCTGTACGGGCTGTTCGAAACGGTCACAGAATCGCGCCACCAAGTTGGGGTGGCGGCTGATGCTCGTGTGCACCGCATCGCGCAGCCTGAATCGGTCGAGAAGCCCGACGAGGGTGATGTCCAGCTGGACCGCGTAGACGTCGTTGTCCGAGCCGTGGGCGAGGGTGGCGTGAAACATAAGGCCCTGCTGCAAGGGCGTCAGCGGTAGCACGTCAGCGATCCGGTATTGCTGTTGCATCTCGTCGATCTGTTGTTGGCTCAGCCGAGCCGGGACGATGTCGGAGGGCGTCAGTCCTCCCCCGCCCTCGCGGACATGGGTGCAGATACCGGACAAGGCGTCGAACCAGAGCCGGCTCAGGCGGGCGACCTGCGCATGACTCAGGACCGATGACGCCCACGTCCACTCGGCTTGCAGAATCGGGCCCGTCTCGGTATCCATGGTGCCGGCATTGAGCTCCACGGTGTGCGCCAGCGGAATCGGCACTGCCGATCCCACATTCGTGGCCAACAAACTCTGCGGGCTGACGCGCCACAGATCGTCGGATAAGTCGCCCACACCCGCGCCGAGACGCCCTAAATAGTTGAACCCGATCACCGGTTCGGGCCCGCGGAGATCCGCGTCGGGACTCAAATACCGCAACAAGCCGTAGGTCAACCCTTCCGGCATCGCGCGCAGCTGTTCCTTGGCATCCTTGATCACCGTCCCCAGCGCTGCATCACCGGCGCAGACCTGTTTCCAGGACAGCTCACGGGTCGCTAACGTCACCGGGTACTTGGTGGTGAACCACCCCACCGTCCGCGATAGGTCGATATTGTCGGCCAGTTCCTCGTGACGGCCGTGGCCCTCGACATCGATGCCGGTCGGCGCCCCCGCGGCACCGAGGAACTCATTGCACGCCAAGGCGAATGCGATCAACAGAATGTCCTGCACCCCGGCGTGAAACGCCGCCGGAACCACGCTGAGCAGTTGCCGCGTCGTGCCCGCATCCAATGCCAGCGACAAACGCCCAGCAGTGACGTAGGTGTCGATGTCCGGTTGCGCCGGTGGCAATGCAGGCTCAACCACCAAAGCCTGGCCCCACGTGTCGACCAAGCCCAACACGGTAGGGCTGCGGGCATACTCTTCCAACAGCGACGACCAGCTGGCGAACGATGTGCCCCCGACCAGCAGGGAAACGGGTTCACCGTTGTGGCGTTGAGCCCACGCGATGTTGAGGTCTTCCAACAGAATTCGCCACGACACCCCGTCCACCGCCAGGTGATGGATGAGCAACGCCAACTGTCCGGTATCGGGTACCCACAGCGCACTCAGCATCGCCCCGGCAGCGGGGTTCAACCGCGAGCGCGCCGCCACCAGTGCCTCATCGGACAATGCATCGACCGAGCGCAGACAGTCGCACACATCCACCGCACCCGGCTCGAGGACGACGAGCGACCATTGACCGGCCTCGTTGTCCAGAGTCTTCAGCCGCAACATGGCGTGTCGATCTACCAGCGCCTGCAACACCGCCGAGACATCGGCGTCGCCGACTCCCGCCGGAGCCTGCACGACCAGCGCTTGGTTGAACTGATCGGTTGGCCCCGTTATGTCGTGCAACCAGTGCATGATCGGCGTCGGCGCGACCGGCCCGACGCCTTCGTCGACAACATCCGGCGCGGCACCGGCGAAAGCAGCCACCTTGGCCAGACCGGCCACCGTCTGCTCGACGAACACGTCCCGAGGCCGACACAGAACACCAGCGGCGCGGGCATGCGCCACCACCCGCATCGACAAAATGCTGTCGCCGCCGAGGTCGAAGAAGGAGTCGTTGATCCCGACCCGCTGCACGCCCAGGACCTGCGCATAGATGTTGGCCAGGATTTCTTCGAGGGGAGTGCGGGGAGGCTGATAATCAGCAGCGCTGTATTCGGGTGCGGGTAGCGCGCGGGTGTCGAGTTTGCCGTTGACCGTTAGCGGCATGGCGTCGAGGACCACGA